>JAFSFN010000136.1 GCA_017435185.1 Clostridia bacterium
ATTGAGAATATGCCGCCTACTGAGCTTATGTTTATAACCAGTCCGCTTCTCCTTTGACGCATATGGGGGAGCACGGCATGAAGTGTGCGCAGAACACCTGCATAGTTGGTATTCATCTGAGCTATGCCGTCTTCGCCCGTACACTCTTCTACTGCGCCTGAGATGCCCATGCCTGCACAATTTATAAGGATATCAATTCGACCTTCTTTAGTGAGTATGGATTTGACAGCGTTTTCGACTGATTCGGTATCGGTAACATCCATCTTGATCATGGAAACAGAACCGCCGCTTTCGTGCGTCGTATTCTCGCCGCCGCGGCGCGAAGCACCGTAAACACGGAAACCGTTTTCGGCAAGAGTGTTTGCACAGGCTGCGCCTATGCCGGAGCTTGCTCCTGTAAGCAGAACAATATCACCGTATGGGTTTTTCATAGCATACCTCCGAGTTTTTATTTGCTGAGCATCCTTGCTATCACTGAACGGTGAACTGCCAGTGCGCCGACGGGGCAGAACTCCTGACAACAGAAGCAACGGATACACGTTTCTTTATTGATTATCGGCTTTTTATCTACCATAGTTATCGCTTTTGCAGGACAAGTTCTAAAACATTCGCCGCATCCCACACATCTGTCGGGATATTTCAATACCGGACGATGATTCAAAAGCGTTTCTATAGTCTTGTTTAGGAGTTTCCCATGACTTCGTATCTGAGTGACTTTGCGCGCAGGAACGGTTTTATAGTCGGAAACGACAAAGTTTTCAAGTTCTCCGTAAATGCAAAGTTCTTGTGTGCTTGAAGGAATGAGACCTCTTTTTACAGCGGCGGAAAGCGTGGGAACTTCTGCTGCACTGAGCCCCATTAGGTGTGCACCTGCAAGGTCGAGCGCATGGGGATTAACTGAAGCGAGAAGTGCACCTATATATCGCGGAGTACCTGCAGTGGGACCATTGCCTTCCATGCCGTATACGGCGTCTGCGATACAGAGCGTGGGTTTGAAATATTCAGCTAAATCAACGAGTATGTCTGCGAAATCCGAATGCTTGGGATAATGATAGTGATATTCGGGTTTGCGTGTGCCGGGAATAGCTCCGAACATATTTTTGCACGCACCCGAGAACGCCATCATGCCATGTGTTTTCAGTTTGCAGAAATCTATTATTGCATCTGCTTCGTCTAAATATTTTGTGTATTGAAACTGTTTCAAAAGCATTGCTTCGGGATAGTTTGCCTGCCCAACATCAAAATTGCGGTTGAGCACTACTCCGTCGTTTGCTTTTTCTATTGCCGTCATGCCTGTTGCCGAGTATATACGAGATACATACGGCAGAGTGAAAAGCCCACCCGGACTATCGCCTATTATCACCTGTGCTCCACGGCTTGTGAGCATCTTTGAAAGTGCTTCAACAAGTATGGGATGTGTTGTAGCGGCCGCCGAGGGAGATTTGAACATTACGAGATTAGCCTTTATGACTATCTTCATGCCTGATTTTACCCACGATAAGCCGCCGAAAGGCGCAAGTGCCGTTTCGAGTGCCGATAAAGCCTCCTTTAGGGAGTATTCTTTGCAGGGTACGACGGAAACATTCAGTTCCATTAATATATCATTCCTCTGTATGATGCGCTGATTGCTTCATGCGAAGTTCTTTTCTTAATATGCGTTTACGCATTCGGATATTCTTCGGGGTCACCTCAACAAGTTCATCATCTGCAATGAACTCGAGGCATTGTTCAAGGCTTAAAATCGTAGGAGGAGTGAGACGGAGTGCTTCATCAGAGCCTGAAGCACGCATGTTTGTAACATGTTTCTTTTTGCATACATTAACGACTATATCTTCGTTGCGCGAACATTCGCCTACGACTTGACCTTCATATACGGGAACGCCGGGGCCGACAAATAATCTGCCTCGTTCTTGTGTGTTGAAAAGACCATATGATGAAGTGTCGCCTGTTTCGTGGCTTACAAGTGAGCCTCGTGTGCGTTCTTGGATATCGCCCTTGTATGGCTCATAGCCACGGAAAATATGGCTCATTACGCCGTTGCCGCGAGTATCGGTCATTAATTCACTTCGATAACCCATGAGACCGCGTGCGGGAATTGCAAATATAAGGCGTGAACTGCCTTCTGCTTCGGATATCATGTCTAAAAGTTCTGCTTTGCGTGTGCCGAGCTTTTCCATGACAGCACCTACATATTCCTGAGGAACATCTATGGTGAGTTCTTCAATGGGCTCCAAGAGCTTGCCGTCATCACTCGTTTTCATGATAACCTTGGGACGAGATACGGCAAATTCATATTCCTGACGGCGCATGGTCTCTATCAAAATTGACAAATGCAGTTCACCGCGGCCATTGACTTTGAACATATCGGTAGATGAAGTTTCCTCAATGCGCATGGAAACATTTGTTTCTATCTCTTTGAAAAGTCTGTCACGCAAATTTCGTGAAGTGACATACTTTCCTTCACGGCCTGCGAAGGGACTGTCGTTGACCATAAACATCATTGAAACGGTAGGTTCGTCTATCTGAATGAAAGGAAGCGGCTCGATATTTTCGCTGTCGCAGGCGGTCTCGCCGATTGCAAGGTCGCTTATTCCGACTACGGCTACTATTTCGCCTGCTTGTGCTGATTCTATCTCAACACGCTTCAAACCTTCGTAGCGGTAGAGGCGTGATACTTTGACTGTACGCTCGTTATTGTCACTGCCGCCGCAGATTGTTACATGTTCATTGCGTGAAATAGTACCGCGTACTATTCTGCCGATACCTATCCTGCCCAGATAATCATCATAATCTATTGCGGAGAAAAGCAGCTGTAAAGGACCGTTTTCGTCGCATTTGGGAGCAGGGACAGTATTGATTATGGTTTCAAAAATTGCATCCATATCATCTTTGATTTCGTCCATTTCCATACCTGAGCAGCCGTTTCGGGCTGAGGCATAAACAACGGGGAAATCCAGCTGTTCTGCGCTTGCACCGAGTTCCATGAACAATTCGAGCGTTTCATCAACAACTTCAATGGGGCGGGCACCGTCACGGTCAACCTTGTTCACGACGACAACGGGCGTTTTTGACAACTCGAGTGCCTTTCTCAAAACGAATCGAGTCTGCGGCATGCAGCCTTCAAACGCGTCAACGAGCAGAAGTACGCCGTCAACCATCTGCAGTATGCGTTCAACTTCGCCGCCAAAATCGGCGTGGCCCGGAGTGTCTACTATATTTATACGGTAGTCTTTATAGTTTACCGCCGTATTTTTTGACAGAATCGTTATTCCTCTTTCTCGTTCAAGGTCATTTGAGTCCATGACTCTTTCCTGAACTTGTTCGTTTGCACGGAAAACACCGCTCTTTCTCAAAAGCTGGTCAACAAGAGTAGTCTTGCCGTGGTCAACATGTGCGATAATGGCAATATTTCTTAATTTTTCGTTACTCATAAAAGTCCATTCCTTCCTAAAACAACTGCTAATTATAGCACGCATTGCCGCATTTTACAAATACTATTGAAGAACTGCCGTGTTTATAATAAAATAGTAATATGGAAAAGAATAACTTCAAAGAAAAAATGATCATGTATATATTGTCATCGGTGTTTGTCGTTGCCTGTCTTGTTGCAATGCTTGCAGTGCCTAAAATACTCAATGCACAAAGCAAGCCGCCTGTAGAGCCTGTATCTACACTTGAACCTACACAGGGTGCGATTGCCGTAATAACGGCACAGCCGCTCACACCGACGCCTGTTCAGGCGGCATTTGTGCAGACTGCGGTATTGGTGGACGGTGTGCAGGTAGGCGTTTTGGCGAGCAGAGAAGCGGCAGAATCCGTTGTGGAAGAAATCATTGAATATTATGAAGGCATGATAGTTGTAAGCGGCAATAATTCAATACAGACGGAATTGCTGTCGGAAATAACCTATGAAGACGCTCCAAACGAAAGCGGCATAGTCACTGCCGAGGCACTTGCGGTGCTTTTGACCTCTGCTGATTCACCTGCAAAGATAAAAGTACAAAGTGTTGTAACAGAGAGTGTTCTTACAACGGTCAAACATACATATGAAATAATAAAGGATAAATATCTTGTAGAGGGTACACGCATTGTGGAATCCGTGGGAGAAGATGGGCAAAAGCAGAAAACAACTGTTACTATATATGAAAACGGCATGATAAAGGGTTCGCCTGAGGTGACTGAAGAACTCGTTAAGGAAGAAAAAAAGGGAATAATGCGTGTGGGAACTCAAGCGCTTGATATTGAGGCAAGGCCGAGCAACGATGAAGGCAAAAAGGGCAAGGACGCAGGCGAACTGAGTTTTGCAGCACCTGTTTCAGGCAGAATAATAGCTTCATTTGGTCAGCTTGACGGTGTTTTGCACCTTGGCCTTGATTACAGTGCAAACAGCGGTGCGGAGGTTAAGGCTTCGTGCAGCGGTAAAGTAGTCAGTGTGCTTGAAAGAGGCGGTTATGGCCTTACTGTGGAGATAGATCATGGCAATGGTTTCCTTACACGATATGCTCATCTGAAAGAAGCGTCGGTGGTTATCGGAAAAATTGTGGAACAAGGTGAAAAGATCGGTATTGTCGGTGAAAAGGAAGATAACAGTGAAGGTGCAGCACTTCATTTTGAATTGCGAATAGACGGAGAAGCGTATAACCCACGTTATTACCTTGACTGATAAATCATATAAATGGTAAAATGAAAATTGATTGTAAAAAAACAAAAACCTTTGATTCATATATGTTTTAGGGAGAGAATAAATGGCACATTATGTGGTAAACGGCGGCAAACGCCTTGAGGGCGTGGTAACCATCGGCGGCGCAAAGAATGCGGCGCTTCCGATAATAACTGCCGCTGTACTGGCAGGAGAAAGATGTCGTATAGAAAATTTGCCTGCGATAGATGATGTTAAGATTTTGTGCAAAATATTGCAAAAGATGGGTGCATCGGTCGAATTCACGCCTGATGGAGGCATGAATCTTGACCCGCGCGGTATTGATCCGCATAGGGGCGTTACATTTGATATGGTAAGCTCGCTTCGTGCGTCTTACTATCTTTTGGGTGCACTTTTGGGCAGATACGGCTATGTAGAGCTTGCACAGCCGGGCGGTTGTTCGATAGGACAGCGTCCGATGGATTTGCATATAAAAGGCATGCGTGCGCTTGGTGCCGAAGTCAGTATGAGCAGAGGCAAGATAACTGCTAAAGCCGATAAACTTGTCGGTTCTGATATATATCTCGATGTTGTCAGCGTTGGCGCAACGATAAATATAATGCTTGCGGCTGCTCGTGCGGAAGGTCAGACCATAATTTCCAATGCGGCAAAAGAACCCCATGTTGTCGATGTCGCAAACTTCCTAAACATGATGGGTGCATCAATAAAGGGTGCAGGTACAGATGTTATTCGTATAAACGGCAGACAGAAACTTCGCGGTTGTACATATGCCATAATTCCTGACCAGATTGAGGCGGGAACATATATGATAGCAGCGGCTGCAACCGGTGGCGATGTTATAATAAGCAATGTAATACCCACTCATCTTGAAGCAATTTCTGCAAAACTTATGGAAAGCGGTGTTCGTGTTGTAGAAGGTGACGACGGTAAGGAGTTTTTCATCCGTGTCACGGCTGATACAAGATTGCGAGCAGTCAATATAAGAACGATTCCTTATCCTGGTTTCCCCACGGATCTTCAGCAACCCATGATGGCGCTGCTTACTACGGCAAAGGGAAACAGCTTTATTGTTGAAAACATATTTGAAGACAGATTTAATCATGTTGCCGAGCTGGAACGCATGGGCGCAAATATAAAGCTCAACGGCAGAACGGCAATAGTTGAAGGTGTTGAACAACTCTACGGTGCTCCCATTTATGCAAGTGACCTGCGTGCAGGCGCAGCCTTGATAATTGCCGCTCTTATGGCAGATGGGGAAAGTGAGGTACACAATATCCGCTATATAGACCGCGGCTATGAACATCTCCAGGAAAAGCTGCGCGCTTTGGGTGCAGACATAGTCCGCGTTGAAGATTGAAATTAAACTTTGATATAAAAAGCTTTTCGTGTTTTGCGAAAATCTTTTTTGCATTAACCTATAAACATTTGTGTCCAGTAATGACCGTTTGCTACATATCCTACACCTATCTGTGTGAATGAAGCGTTGAGAATATTTGCGCGATGGCCGCTGGAGTTCATCCAAGCATTGACGACCTGCTGCGGAGTCCGCTGTCCATAGGCTATATTTTCGCCTGCTGTTCTGTACGATATTCCAAAATCGGTTATCATTTCAAAAGGTGTTCCGTAGGTTGGGCTTGTGTGCGAAAAATATTTGTTGTCAACCATGTCTTGCGACTTGTAGCGTGCTACTCGTGAAAGCTCCCAGTTTTCTTTAAGTGCTGACAGGCCGTTTGCCGCTCTTTGTTCGTTTACTAAGCGTACCACTTCACTTTCGAAATTTGAAACGGAAGTGTCAAGCAACGGAATCGTGAGCACCTGATCGGGATATATCAATGCCGGGTTTTTAATGTGCGGATTGGCATTTATTATCTCGCTCAAACCGACATGATACTTCACCGACAGCTTCCACATCGTATCACCCTTTTGAACTGTGTGCGATACCGTAGACGCAAATGCAGGCGAAGCTCCCAAGAAAATCAGCACTGACGCTATGCAAAAAAGCACAGTTTTTTTCATTTTTTGTACCTCCTCTTTTTTATATGATTAGTTTCGGCAGACACAAAAAATATATTCTTTCATCAATTTGACAAGAAAAATGCATCCTCAAAAATAAAC
>JAFSFN010000137.1 GCA_017435185.1 Clostridia bacterium
ATATCGTCATGCTTGGGCCTACGGGAAGCGGCAAAACGATGCTTGCAGAAACATTGGCAAAGATACTCAATGTTCCGTTTGCTGTTGCTGATGCAACATCGCTGACGGAAGCGGGCTATGTCGGTGAAGATGTTGAAAACATACTGCTCAAGCTCATACAGGCTGCCGACTATGATATCGAGCGTGCCGAAAAAGGCATCGTATATATCGACGAAATAGATAAGATAGCCAGAAAGAGCGAGAATCCCTCCATCACACGAGATGTAAGCGGCGAGGGCGTTCAGCAGGCACTTTTGAAGATAATTGAGGGCACAGTGGCCAGCGTTCCTCCCCAGGGCGGAAGAAAGCACCCGCATCAGGAGTTCATACAGATAGACACTAAGAATGTTTTGTTCATATGCGGTGGTGCGTTCTCGGGCATTGAGGATATAATTGCCAAGAGAACCGGCAAAAAGCTCATGGGATTCGGCGCCGATGTTCAGTCTCAAAAAGTTAAGGATATCGGAGCTATATTGAAGAATATTCTGCCCGAGGACCTTTTGAAATTCGGACTTATTCCCGAGTTTATAGGCCGTGTCCCCATAATAGTTACATTGAATCAGCTTGACGAAAGTGCTCTTGTTAGTATACTCACAGAGCCTAAAAACGCACTTGTACGCCAGTACAAACGCTTGTTTGAGATGGATGGTGTAGAACTCGAGTTTGACAGAGATGCGCTTGTTGATGTTGCCAAAAAGGCAATAGACAGAAACACGGGCGCACGAGGCTTGAGAGCTATATTGGAAGATGCAATGCTCGACATAATGTTCGACATTCCTTCTCGTACGGATATCGACGGCTGTCGTATAACAAAAGATGTTATAAATAAGGTCGGCGAGCCTGTATATCGTAAGATAAACGCTCAAAAGCTCCTTACTGAGAACGACGCATCATAAATATATTGTGCAACATAAAAAGGAAGCCTGAAAAATGGCTTCTTTTTGTGTGCAATAAAAAACTCATATAAGCGTTTACAATTTTTCAATACAGCCATACTACTTTTGACGGATATTCCGTTTAAGAACATTTTTACAGGAGTCGCAGGAGTGGTAAAAATATTGAAAAGAAGAAAAAATGCAGTCATCGGCAGCGGAGACGGCAAAACAGTTATAAACAGTGAAAGTGCAGAACTCAAGGAGCTGTACAGGATGAGAGCGCGTTCTTTGAGCGTGCCTCTCAGTGAACAAGTGAGACCTTCTACGATGAAAGAGATAATTGGACAGCAGGACGGAATAAAAGCATTGCGTGCGGCTATTTGTTCAAGCAATCCTCAGCATGTGATCATCTATGGTCCGCCGGGTGTGGGCAAGACCTGTGCTGCAAGGCTGGTGCTTGAGGAAGCAAAGAAAAATCCTATTTCTCCGTTTGATGAAAATTCAAAATTTGTTGAGATGGATTCTACTTGTATACGCTTCGATGAACGTTCGATAGCAGATCCGCTTATAGGTTCGGTGCATGACCCGATATATCAGGGCGCAGGAAGCCTTGGGTCAAGCGGAGTACCCCAGCCGAAAGCCGGTGCTGTGACACGGGCGCATTGCGGAGTGCTGTTCCTTGATGAAATAGGTGAACTGCATCCGATGCAGATGAATAAATTACTTAAAGTGCTTGAGGACAGGCGCGTTTGCTTTGAAAGCGCATATTATTCAAAGGATAACCATAATATACCTGCACACATACATGATATATTCGCAAACGGGCTGCCTGCAGATTTCAGACTTGTGGGCGCAACAACGAGAGCGCCTGAAGAACTGTCTCCTGCATTGCGTTCAAGGTGTGTGGAGCTGTTTTTCAGGGGATTAACTTGTGATGAGCTGTTTGTGATAGCCAAGGCGGCGGCAGGCAGACTTAACTGCTCGGTTACTGATGATGCGGCATATTTATGTGCCCAATATTCGGCTTCGGGACGAGATGCGGTCAACATGATACAGATGGCAGGAAGTGCCGCTATCAACGAAGGAAGACGATATATAAACGTTTGCGATATAGAATGGGTTGCAAATGTATGCCGCCGAAGCAGACGGATATTGCCGAAACTGAACGAGATAATGCCTGTGGGCGTATGTGCCGGCTTGGGTGTGGCGTCATGCGGCGTGGGTGTTGTTTTAGAGGTGGAGTGTTCGGTTGTAAAAGTGCAGAAGGGAAACGGCAAGATGATTCTTGACGGAATGGCCGAGGAAGAAGAAATACAGCTTCAATCAAGGAGCATAAAGCGGAAAAGCACTGTGCGTTCAAGTGTGGAAAATGTGCGATGGGTGTTTTTGAAGCGATTCAATATTGATTGCCGTGATTACGATGTGGCGTTCAATGTTCCGGGAGGAATACCTGTTGATGGGCCGAGCGCAGGGATTGCATTTGCCGTTGCGCTTATGAGTGCACTGACCGGCAGAAAGGCCGCAAGCCTTACTGCTTTTACAGGAGAGATAACGCCACACGGAGAAATTCACCGTGTTGGTGGTATAGCCGAAAAAATAGAAGCGGCACTGGATGCGGGAGCAAAAAACGTGGTAATTCCCAAGGAATCGTGGGAGGATTGCCTTAAAAAGTATGAAGGCGGCGGAATAAAAATATTTACGGTAAGCGATATTGCCGAGGTTATGCAAATGGCATTCTTGAACCGCAGCGTTGAAAAGACGGCTTTGGAAGCAAAAGTAAATCTGTCTTGACGAGATAGATGTATATTGTTAAAATTCATTGATATGAGTGAATTTACGATAAAAAAAGCGGTTTTTGAAACGAGTACCGGACTTGGCGGAAAATATCCGGCTCCTTGCGGTGCCGAGATTGCAATGGTCGGCAAGTCCAATGTGGGAAAGTCAAGCCTTATAAATTCATTGTGCAACAACGGAAAACTTGCGCGCACTTCGTCTACCCCGGGAAAAACAAGGCTTATAAACTTTTTTAAGATAAACAATGAGTTCTATATAGTCGATTTGCCGGGTTACGGTTTTGCCAAGGCGTCAAAAACAGAGCAGAAAAGCTGGGGAGGGCTCATTGAGTCTTATTTGAGCTCAGGCAGACTGTCGCACATATTTATGCTGCTTGATATTCGTCATGCTCCCACCGAAGAAGATAAGATGATGTTCAAGTGGATACTTTATTACGGTGTTCCTTTTACGCTTGTTGCTACCAAGGCAGATAAGATTGCAAAGAGCAAGCGCACTGCGGCCGCAAATACTGCGGCAAAACTTTTGGGCGCTCCTCCGTTTGCTGTGCCGTATTCTGCCGAAAGCAAGCAGGGCAGGGATGAACTTATAAAAAGAATCGGCGATATCGTGGCCGAAGAAAGAAAAATTTGCATTAAAAACGAAACAACTATTGACATAACAGAATAGCGTTTGCATAATATTGAATTGTCATTTTGCAGAAAAATATGCAGGGGGATTTTATGGCTTTGAAAAAGTGCCCGAGATGTGAGCTTAATTATATCACGGCAGAAGAGAATTATTGCAATGTATGCAAGAGAGAAATAAAAGGCGAGGCAGATATCGAAGAACCGGTAACTATCTGTACTGAATGTGGTGAGAATGAGACTGTTAAAGGCTCTGAACTTTGCAGCATTTGTTTGCGTGAAGCTCTGCGTCAGGAAAAACTTGCCGAGGCATCAGGCGATGATGACGATGATTCCGATTCAGATTTGGACATTGATGATGTCGAGCTTGATGATATTGACTTGCCCATGACCAGGGATGAGGATATTCCCGAAACTGAGCTTGAAGAAATCGAAAGCGAGTTCGGTGATGATATAGCGGACGAAGAGTTCGATGATGAAACAATGGACGAAGACTGAACAGAGGTTAAGAAAAGCAGGTAGACAATGAAGGTTTTTGCAATAGGTGACCTTCACCTGCCGGGCAATGATGATAAGCCGATGAATGTTTTTGGACCAAAATGGGACGGACATTTTGAACGTATTTGTGATGCGTGGGCTTCTTCTGTGAGCGAAAATGATGTTGTGCTTATACCGGGAGATATAAGCTGGGCAATGCATCTTGAAGATGCAGTTGATGATATAAATGCAGTATCAAAGCTCAGCGGCAGAAAAATCATCATGCGCGGAAATCATGATTACTGGTGGAATTCGCTTTCTAAAATACGAGAGCTGCTTCCGAACGGAATGTTTGCTTTGCAGAACGATTCTGTTGAGATTGACGGAGTATCGTTTTGCGGAAGTCGTGGTTGGATATGTGAAGGAAACGCCGCTTTTAAGCAGGAGTCCGACGGCAAGTTGTATGTGCGTGAAGTGGCTCGCCTTGAAATGTCGCTGAAAAAAGCCAAGGATGGCCAGCCCATTGTGGGAATGATGCATTTTCCGCCGTTCAATGAAAAACATCAGCCTACAGGCTTTACGGAACTTTTTGAACGGTTCGGAGTGAAACATGCGGTGTATGCACATTTACACGGCAAATCCTGCAAGGGAGCATTTGAGGGGGAAAGAAACGGAGTGACCTACACTCTTTGTTCTGCCGACCATCTTAATTTTACTCCCAAATTTATAACAGAATTTTGATAAGACGCTTTTGCGGATAACGCAGAAGCGTTTTTTGTATGCGAAAAATATGGTTTTTGGACTAAATAAGTCATCGAGAACGAATGTTTTGAGAAAATAAAGAGATTTATGTTTTTTTAATAATAAATTCATAAAAGTGGTGACAAGTGTTGCATTGTGGTGTATAATAAGTGCGTAACTCTTTGGCTATAGGCATATCAAAAAACAGGAGGTGAGCACTTTGCTGATAAGTTCATACGAGCATGCGGTAGACGCTAAGGGCAGAGTGTTTATCCCTGCAAAATGGAGAGAAGATCTTGGCGGTACGGTTATAGTAATGCGCGGACTCACAGGCAGTGGCGAGGACAAGTGCCTTACTTGCATGTCCATGGAATCATGGCAGGAGATGCTTGCGAAATTCAAAACTGTTGCCATGAGTGATGTTGCCGCACAAAGAGCACTGCGCAGTTTGTTTGCAAGCGCAAGCGACTGTGACGCAGACAAGCAGGGCAGAATATTGATTTCTGCGTCGCTTCGTGAGTATGCGGGGATAGAAAAAGATGCTGTCCTTGTTGGCATGGGCAACCGTGTTGAAATATGGAGCGGCGAAAGATGGAAGGAATATTGCGAACGCGAAGATGCACCGACCGATGATGTTTGGGAGCATTTGATGGGACTTGGGATATGACGGATTTCTCCCACATACCCGTAATGCTCGATGAAGTGCTCAAACTTATTGAGCCTCAGCGCGGCGGAATATTTGTTGACGGTACCTTGGGCGGCGGCGGACATAGTGAAGCGGTGCTTAAACTGCTTCCGGATGGCTCAAAACTGTACGGAATAGACAGAGACAATGCGGCACTTGAAGCGGCAGGAAAAAGGCTTGAATGTTTCGGTCAGCGTTTTGAAAGCATAAAAGGCAACTTTTTTGACATGAAGAAACTGCTTTCCGAAAAAGGCGTGTTTGAAGTTGATGGTATATTGACAGATCTCGGTGTTTCGTCGTATCAGCTTGACACGGTGGAAAGAGGCTTTTCCTATCACCACGATGCTCCGCTTGATATGAGGATGGATACGGAAGCGGTATTTTCCGCTTATGATGTGGTAAACGGATATGACAGTGAGAAGCTGTTTATCATGATAAAGAATTATGGCGAGGAGCGATATGCTTCACGCATAGCGAATGCAATAGTAAGGGCAAGAGCGGACAAGCCTATAAAGACGACTTGCGAATTGGCCGAGATAATAAAATCGGCATTTCCTGCTTCGGCAAGATGGGAGGGTGCACACCCTGCAAGGCGTACGTTTCAGGCTATACGCATAGAAGTGAACGGTGAACTTGAAGGGCTGGGAAATGCCATGAAAGATGCTTTTTCGCTTTTGAAAAGCGGCGGCATATTGGCAGTGATAACATTTCACAGCCTCGAAGACAGGATAGTTAAGCAAACATTCAAAAAACTTGAGAATCCCTGCATCTGCGACCCGAAAGCCCCGATATGCACCTGCGGCGCAGTGAAAAACGCCGAGATAATAACAAGAAAACCTATCGTAGCGGGTGATGAAGAAAACGAATTCAATCCCCGAGCAAGAAGTGCGAAACTCAGAGCGATACAGAAACTGTAACAGTTATAAACAAGAGAGAAGTTGAATAGAATGGCAGTAACGGCTAAGAAAAATGATAATTACGAATACGCCCCCACGAGGGTCTATTCATATTCGCGCAGTTCGACAGCTCCTGCAGTCGAACCTGCTGTAAAACCAAAGCAGAATACCGGCGAGAAAAAGGCACCGGTAAAGCAGAAAAAGACGGCCGTTAACAACAAGCCGCATATTCTCAAGACGGTGGTTTCGGTCTCGGCTGTAGCTGCAATAGCAGCCGTTATGATATTTGTTATAACACGCTATGCGGCAATAAACAGTGCGTATGCGGCGGTCAATGACCTTAAAGATAATATAACAAAACTTGAACAGGACATAGAAACATTAAATGTTCAGCTCAATACATCGGTAAACATAGAGGCCGCACGAGAAGCAGCGTTGAATGCAGGCATGGGATATCCTGCGGCTGACCAGGTGGTAAGTCTGGAAGAAACGGGTGACATCACGAACGGTAATGACTGAACCCGTCGTTTCGGAGGCAGATAGATGGGCAAACCAACCGTATCACATAAGAAAAGGCTTTTTATGGCCCTGATGATTGTAGTCGGCATATTTGTATTGCTTATCGGGCGATTGTTTTATATACAGGTGATACAGGCTGACGAACTTCAGAAAAAAGCTATCTCGCAGTGGACGCGTGACACATCACTCACTGCTGCCAGAGGAAAAATAACCGATTCCACAGGCGTTATATTGGCACAGAGTGGAACGGTGTATAAAATATTGATTTGGCCAAAATCCATAAAAGAAGCAGAACGCACACGAATAGCTTCTGAACTTGCGGAACTGCTTGAAATGGATTATGCATCGGTGCTTGAGAAAGTGAGCGATACAAGCAAGCTCGAAATAGTTCTTAAACGCAGAGTTGAGCGTGATGTTGTTGAAAAGATGCTTGCGCTTAAACTGGGCGACGGCGTGGGCACAGGCCTTGATACAAAGCGATATTATCCCAATGGCGAGTTGTTCTCACAGCTTTTGGGATTTACGACAATAGATAATGTCGGTCAGTCAGGCCTTGAGCAGAAGTACGATAAATACCTTGCAGGTGAGTCGGGGCGTATGCTCAGTGAGACCGACGGCAGGAGCAATTCTCTTGCATACGGAATACAGGAAATAATCGAGCCTATAGATGGCTATGATCTTGTCCTGACAACAAACAGTGCGATTCAGTCTTACATGGAAAAGGCGTTGGAAGAAGCACTGGAAATAAACAATGCAGAGTCAGCGCAGGGCATAATAATGAACTGCAAGACGGGCGAGATAGTGGCGCTGTCCACTCAGCCGGATTATGATCCAAATAATCCGCCCAGATCCGACATAACATTGCTGAACGCACTTTCAAGAAATCGTATCGTTGCTGACGCATATGAGCCCGGCTCAACTTTCAAGATATTGACATTGAGTGCGGCAATAGACAGTAACGCGGTGGATATGTCCTCCACTTTTGACTGCCCCGGCTACTATGTGGTAAACGGCGAAACGATAAAATGCTGGAAGAGCGGCGGCCATGGAAGCGGTCAGTCACTTGCCAAAGCGGCCCAGAATTCGTGCAATCCTGCGTTTATGCGTATGGCACTCAGAATGGGCAGAGAGACATTTTATGATTATCTCTATGCTTTTGGCCTCGGTTCAAGCACAGGCAGCGGTATTGCGAGCGAGTCATCGGGAATCGTGACTAACGAAAAGTATGTTAACGATAACACGCTTGCAAGAATAGGCTTCGGTCAGAGCGTTGCCGTGACTCCGATACAGCTTGCAACTGCAGTAAGTGCTGCGGTAAACGGCGGCAATCTGCTTCAGCCGTATGTAGTAAAGCAGATGGTGTCACAGAACGGTGAAGTAATATCTGAGAATGAGCCTAAAATCGTTCGCCGAGTTATAAGCGAAGAAACTTCGGCCACGGTGCGTGAGATACTCGAGAGTGTCGTTTCCGAGGGAAGCGGCAAGAATGCACAGATAAGCGGTTTCCGTGTAGGCGGAAAAACAGGTACTGCGCAGAAGTATGAAAACGGTGCTATTGCTGATGGCAAGCTCATTGCTTCGTTTATAGGTTTTGCACCTGCCGATGACCCTGAATTCATGTGCCTTATATTGGTTGATGAACCTAAGGTAGGGACAATATTCGGCAGTACGGTGGCTGCGCCTTTTGTTAAGCAGGTGCTGGAAGAAACGCTTTATTATTACGGATTTATGCCGGAGCAAAGCGATGAAACTGTCGAAGTTCCCGAACTTGTGGGAATGACGACTGAAGAAGCTGCTGCCGCGCTTGAAGAAATCGGGCTTGAAGCGGTGTATCAGGCAGAAGATGCCGTAATAGCTCAGCTTCCTGCGGTTGGAGAAAGCGCAATAAAAGGCTCGCAAGTGCTTTTGTATACGGCTCAGACAGGTGAAGTTCAAGCCGATGCCGAAGCTGATTTAGTGGAAGTACCCGATGTTTTGGGAATGACTCGCCTTAAAGCGAGTGATGAACTCAAAAAGTACGGGCTTGAAATTTTGATAGACCCGATAGACCAATCGGGAGAAGCAATAAGGCAAAGTCCTGCCGCAGGGGAAAAAGTGGCGGCAGGTTCACAGATACTCGTGGAGTTTTCAACCGCGAATTAATTTCGGAGGCGAATGAGATGCTGTTGTCGCAACTTTTTGCAAATATAAAGCATGAACATCACGGCAACGATGTTGAGATAAAATCTCTGCAGTATAATTCACGCAAAGTGGAGCAGGGCGATCTTTTCTTCTGCATAGTGGGTACTGCGGCCGATGGCCACAAGTATGCAAAACAGGCAGTAGAACAAGGAGCGGCGGCACTTGTTGTTGAAAGATTGCTTGAGATTGATGTTCCCCAAATATTGGTGAAGGATTCCAGAAAGGCGATGGCTTTGTCTGCGTCGGAATTTTACGGCAATCCCTCAAAGGAAATGATCATGGTGGGCATCACAGGTACCAACGGAAAGACCAGCACCACATATATGCTCAAGGCAATTGCTGAAGCGGCGGGCAAAAAGGTCGGACTCATCGGTACCATACGCAATATGATAGGCGATGAAATAATCGACACCGAAAGAACAACTCCTGAAAGTGTTGATTTGCACAGAATATTGAGACTCATGCGTGATGAGGGTGTTGATATCGTTGTCATGGAAGTCTCATCACATTCGCTTGACCAGAACCGTGTTTACGGAATTGAATTTGATGTTGCGGAGTTTACGAACCTCACGCAGGATCATCTTGATTATCATAAAACTTTTGAACGCTATCTTGCAGCAAAGAAAAAGCTGTTCAAGGTGTGCAAGGCAGCCGTAATAAATAAAGACGACATAAACGCAGGCAAAATTTCCGAGGGATTGGAAGTGCCGATAA
>JAFSFN010000138.1 GCA_017435185.1 Clostridia bacterium
TCCCTTTTTACATGTAGTATATATCTGTATTCTGCCATTTCTGTTCGGAAGAAGACCTCAAACTCCGTAGGTTGGTTTTTTGTCTCTTCTGCAAAAGCAAACGGTTCGATGATCAGCTTTTTCTTGAAAAAAATGCGTTGTTCATTATCACCGGTCGCATACAATGGGCGGAGCACTTTTGCTGCCAATGTATGCAACGCCTCTAATACATTTGATTTTCCGCCGCCATTTGGCCCATATATTGCAGAAACAGGCAAAAACCGTTCCCCATCTTTATCTTTTATTACTTTATCTTCATGTTCAGAAATGGCCGCAGACTGCATATCGAAAGTAACTTCATCTTGAATGCTTTTATAATTTTTGACTGTAAATTGGCACAACATAGCACTTTCCTCCACTTCACGCTTCTTTTTACCACCTGTATCTATTATACTGCATTTTTGCATTTTGTAAACAGAATATGAGATATACTCTCAAATTTTTCTTTGAAATATTAAATATCAAAAATTAGAGCACCCACATATATAACATGCGAGTGCCCAACATCACATTTCTTATTCACAAAAATCAACCTGCCCTACGGCTAAGCTGACTTTCACGCACCCTTATATTTTCTGTAAGTCGCCATACCTCCCCTTATGTGACGTTCTTCCTTGTTGTGTTCGAGTATCTGCCGCACTTCTTTTGCCATTGGCGGCGCTATTTTTGCAAGTCTTTCCACCATATCCTTGTGGACTGTTGACTTGCTGACATTAAATACCTTTGCTGCACTGCGCACAGTTGCCTTATGCTCGATTATATACTGTGCAACGAGCAAAACACGTTCCTCGATATATGAATACATAAAAACACCCCCGAAACTCTATGCTTTATGCATATGTCGGAGGTTTTGTTTATAGAATTGAAGTTTTGTTTTTATCTTTGAGTTGCTCTTGTGCAAGCAGTCAGCGCATACACTTCGTTTGCTCCTGCTCTTTTAAGTGTTTTAACACATTCTTCAAGTGTACTTCCCGTAGTTACGACATCATCTATCAACAAGATATTGGCGCCTTTAACATTTGCGGTTGTTCTAAAGGCATCTTTGATATTGGCAAGTCGTTCTTCCCTTGTCATATCCGTTTGAGTTGTCGTGTCCTTTACTCTTGTCAGTAAATTTGTATTAAGCGGCAACTCATATTTTTCGCATATTCTCTCCGCAAGGTACATACTTTGATTATAGCCCCTCTTTTTCTCGCGTTTTTTATGCAGGGGTACAGGAACAACACAATCTATCTGCCAATCATCGCCGATTGTCATGAAAGTCGCAAGACAGTAGGCAATATATGCTTTACCTTCGTATTTGAATCTCCAAACTGCCTTTTTAACATTCTCATCATATAAAAGTCCGCAACGCAGTTTACTTATTCCCAAAATCCTTTGCGTATCGTAAACACGAATTATCTTGTCGGCACAGTCACTGCAAATAAAATGCTCGTTTATTATAGCTTCTCTTTCGCAGAGCATACATTTTTTGTCTCTGGGAAACACAATTTTATTAATCTGCTCTTTAATATCCATATTTCAAATAGTCCGCCATTACGCTGTAGCGCTTCTTGACATTTGTATTGTTTATCATATTCTTCACGCAGTATTCCCTGCCAATGATATACACCTGCGCTCTTGCCCTTGTAACCGCTGTATAGAGCAGATTTCTCGTCATTAGCATGGGCGGCCCTCCGAGAAGCGGCAGAATAACTATCGGGAACTCACTGCCCTGGCTTTTATGCACCGACACACAGTATGCAAGCGACAATTCATCAAGCATGGAAAACTCATATGTGGCAAGGCGTTCATCATCAAAGAGCACCTGCATCGTCTGCGCATCATTGTCTATGCGCATTATAGTGCCCATATCGCCGTTGTAAACGCCCTCGCCATATTCCGAATCACGCCCACGGCAGATCTTTTTCCACTCTATGCGATAATTGTTCTTTGTCTGCATGACCTTGTCGCCCTCGCGGAACACCACATCTGAGTATTTTCGTTCCCTTTTCTTGCGTTCGGGCGGATTGAGCGCCTGCTGGAGTTTTGCATTGAGGTTGTTCACGCCCGTCTCACCTTTTTTCATCGGCGAAAGCACCTGCACATCTTTCAATGTATCATCCGTAAGCAATTTGTTTGTTTTGCCCATGCAAAGTGCTACAATGCGCTTCACCGCCATATCGACATTCTGTATTTCTTCAAATATGAAATCGGGGCTTTTGCCTGACAATTCAAGACTTTTGCCCATATTTATCCTGTGTGCGTTTGTGACTATCGCACTTCGCTCACTCTGTCTGAAAATATCAGTCAGCCTTGTTACGGGAATGACCGAGCTTTTTATCATGTCATGGAGCACATTTCCGGCTCCGACAGGCGGAAGCTGATCAGCGTCACCCACCATTATGAGCCGTGTTCCCATATTAAGCGCACGCAACAAGGCGTGCATAAGCCTGATATCGACCATTGAGGCTTCATCGACTATTATTGCGTCAGCATCAAGCGTGTTTTCGCTGTTTCGCATGAATTCTTCTTTGCCGTAGCCAAGTTCAAGCATACGGTGAATAGTTCTTGCCTCTCGCCCTGCCGCTTCGCTCATTCGTTTCGCCGCTCTTCCGGTGGGAGCACACAACTCACATTCAATACCTATCTTGTCAAAAAGGCGGATTATAAACTTGAGTATCGTGGTCTTACCCGTACCGGGGCCGCCCGTGATTACCATAACGCCGTTTGTGAGTGCCGACAGCACCGCTTCTCTCTGCGACGGAGCAAGCTCTATGTTAAATTCCTTTTCAAGCGAATTTATTCCATCCTCGATGGAATAAAAAGGGCTTTGAACAGGAGGACGGTTTAAGAGTGAGAGGAATTTCGCACATTCCCTTTCCATGTGGTCCATCACATGGAGTGCAATGCAGGGTTCACCGTCAATGACCTTGTTTGACAATTCACGGCTCATTACCATGTCGTCTATCGTTTTTTCAACCGGCAGTATCTCAGCACCCAGTATCTCCGCTGCGACTTCGACGAGTTTATCATACGGCAGGCAGGTGTGTCCCTCATGCATTGCCCACGAGAGCGTATATTTTATGCCTGCTCGCAGTCTGTAAGGCGAATCTTTTTCAATACCCAGATTCTGCGCCAGATTGTCCGCCGTCTTAAAGCCGATGCCCTCAACATCTTCAACAAGACGGTAGGGATTTTCTTTGAGCTTTGCAAGGCACATTGCGCCGTATATTTTATAGAGTTTCATTGCCTGAGCAACACTTACTCCGTATTCCGAAAGCGCAAGCATTACATCACGCATATCACGGCGAAGCATGAACGATGCCGCAATAGTCCTTGCCCTTGCAGGGCCTATGCCCGGCACTTCGCTCAGGCGCATCGGGTCGTTTTCCAATATATCGAGAGTTTCCATGCCGAATGTGGCAACTATATTCTGTGCGGTCGCCTCACCAACGCCCTTTATAAGTCCGCATGAAAGATATGATATCAATGCACTCAATGTTGCAGGCGCTTTTGTGCGGCTGCTTTGCGCACGAAACTGGAGACCGTATGCCCTATGCTCGACATAATCGCCCTCCGCTATTATCTTTTCGCCCACGCTTGCAAGCGGCATACTGCCTACGACAACAATCTCATCACCCGAGTCGTCAACAAGTTCCAGCACCGTGTAGCCGTTGTCTTCATTGCGGTATACTATCGTTTTTATAATGCCTTCAATTTCCATCAGTATGATTTTAACACAAGACGCATATAAATGCTATAAAGCAAAAGCATTGGAGGAAAAAGCCTTGCGTATATTCGTAATCACCAAACGCCACATTCTTATCGCAGCGATAGCCGCCGCAATAATCATCACCGCCATAGTAGTTGCCGTATCATTCACGAGCGGCAGTGCCACCGCACCCACAAGCTCACTGACTGCTGACGCATCAGCCGATAACAACTATGAAATGACCGTACTTGCAGGCACAAAGAAAGAACTGCCGGTGTACAGCGTTGACAGGAACGACAAAAAGATTGCACTTACCATCGATGCCGCATGGGAAGACGACAAAACACCGTTTATTCTTGAAACGCTCGATAAATACGATGTTAAAGCTACATTCTTTCTATGCGGTTTTTGGGCAGAAAAATATGCGGATAAAGTAAAAGAGATATACGAAAAAGGACACGAGCTGGGCAACCATACCGCCACGCATCCGCATATGAACACACTGTCAGCCGACGGCATAAAAAAGGAGCTCGACGACTTTGAAAAGCTCATGGTCGATATCACAGGCGAAAAAACGACCGTATTCCGTGCGCCCTATGGCGAATATAACGACAACGTAATCAAAACAGTTCGTTCGATGGGTTATGAAGTGCTGCAATGGGACATAGATTCCATAGACTGGAAAGAAGAACGAAGCGCACAGACTATACTTGACACAGTGCTTCCCAAACTGCATGACGGCTGTATAATACTCTGCCACAACAACGGCTTCAAGATAAAGGAATATCTGCCCACGCTCATAGAAGAAGCGCAAAAGCAGGGTTATGAATTTGTAACCATAAGCGAGCTTCTCCTTGACGGCGAGACCTACATTGATGTAAACGGCGTGCAGAAAGCCAAATAACTTTTGAAGCAACGGGCGACAGCATACTTTTTTGGGTTCCATGCACTTTTTTGATGTGCTCTCGTCCGTTCTTTATTGCTAAAGCGCTTTTCGTGTGTTATCGTAGGCAGTGAGGTGATAACCGTGAAAGGTACTGTTTTTATTACAGGCGCATCAAGGGGTATAGGCAGAGCGACCGCCCTCGCCTTTGCCGCCGCAGGTTTTAAGGTTGGCATAAACTACTTTCAGAACGATTCTGCCGCAAATTCTCTTGTAAACGAAATAAACTCTCTCGGCGGCGTTTGTCATGCCGTAAAGGGCGATGTCGCTTCGTTTGCCGATATGCAGTCAAACATTTGTGAAGTTAAGGAAAAACTCGGGCATATAAGCGTGCTCATAAACAATGCAGGCATTGCTTACAGCGGTCTTTTTCAAGATACGACTGAAAAAATATGGAACAGAATATTCAGCGTTAATGTGAACGGTGCATATAACTGCACTCGTCTTGTACTGCCCGATATGATAAGCTGTAAATACGGGCGCATAATCAACGTTTCATCAATCTGGGGCATTACGGGCGCTTCATGTGAAGTTGCCTATTCCGCTTCAAAATCAGCACTCACAGGCTTTACAAAAGCGCTTGCAAAAGAGGTTGCTCCGTCTTTTATAACGGTCAACTGCATAGCTCCCGGAGTTACAGATACCGACATGAACGCACCTTTAGGCAAAGATGTACTCTCTGCTCTTGCGGACGATATCCCCATGGGCAGGCTCGGTACACCCAAAGAAACAGCTTCGCTCATGCTCTATCTCGCTTCGGATGATGCGGCATATTTGACAGGGCAGGTAATCAGCATCGACGGTGGTTTTGCCGTCTGAAAATGATATTTCGGAGCATATTTTCAAGGCGTATTTTAAGGGACTTTTAAGTCCTTTTTATATTTTGTCACATTAAGTCCAAAAACGGCGAAATAAGTATGAACTATGAGTTAAAAAAGCGGTTTGTGTCTTTACTTCTCAAAGTGGCATAAATATAATAGAAGCGTTGTATAAAATGCATTTTTTTCTAATTCGGAGATATAAAATTATAATGGAAAGCAACCTCAAAACAAAAAAACAAAAGAATACCGCAACCGACAAAAAAGAGGTATCGACATCAACTTCAAAAAAAATAATAGTAATACTTCTCTCAACAGTGCTCGTACTCGCCGGTCTTTACGGTGCTCTTCGCATCATTTCACAGCAACGAGAAGTCGAACGCCTTGAAATCCTCAATTCAGGCATCTTCCACGAAGGCATTTCGGTAAACGGCGTCAATATAAGCGGTATGACGATGGACGAAGCTACAGCGGCGCTCAAATCCGTGTCTTCCGCCATGTCAAAGGGCATAATGCTCACTTTGACCTGCGGCAGTGAAACTTTCGTAGCTTCCGCTTCCGACCTCGGCATCAGAGCAAACACTGAAGAAACACTTCAGAGCGCAATGCTCCTTGGCAGAGAAGGCAATCTCACTCAAATGAAAAAAGACATCGCCGAATTGGCGGAAAACGGAAAAGCATTCACTCTTGAACTCATTGTTGACACATCTTCACTCAATTCATATATCGACATACTTTCACAGCAGCTCGGTGCAGTTCCCACAAACGCTACTTTCACAGTTAAAGAGCTGCCAATGAGCACCACAAAAGGCATCAACGCATATGATACAGTCAATATCGGTCTTCCCAAGGACGGCACAGTTACCGACCTGCGTGACCTGCGTTTTGATTTCGTCGAGGCAAATGACGGAATAGAGATAAGGCGCGAAGAACTCATTAAGGCGATTCAGGAAAGAGTGGCTAATAATGATTTCTCATATCTTGAGATTCCTGCCGACATCACACCTGCTTCCGTAACCATAGCCGACATAAAAGAAAAACTCGTTCTCAGATCCTCAGTCTCAACATCATACGCAAGCGGCAATTACGGCCGCAGTACTCGCGTCCACAACATGACCAAGGCAACAGGCCTCATATACGGCACAGTGCTTCAGCCGGGCGAACAGTTTTCTGCAAACACGACTTTGGGTAATCGCACGTTAGGCAGTGGCTGGCAATTGGCACCTGCGGTAATCGACGGCGGCGCAGCCAACGAGGACCAGCCGGGCGGCGGCGTCTGCCAGGTCTCCAGCACGATGTATCAGGCAGTGCTGATGGCCGATTATCAGATAGACTACCGTCAGGCTCACTCAAGCAAGCTCGGCTATGTCGAGGGCGGTCTTGACGCAACGATAGACAGCGGCCGCATAGATTTTACATGGACAAACAACACTTCTTCCCCCGTCTACATATTCACATGGATAGACAAAGCCAACAAAAAGATATGGTGTGAACTTTACGGCGAACCGCACAGCGACGCATTTGATGAGATCAAGCTCATATCCCAAGAGCAGGACCCCATAAAGCCCACCGCTGATGAATTCATAGAGAGCGGCAGTCTTGTTGCTCCCTACTGGTCACTCAAAAACGCCGCCAAGAAAGGCTATGTTTTCAAAACCTACAAGTCCTATCGCAAGGACGGCAAAGAAGTTGACCGTAAGTTCATTACCACCACGACATACCGTATGCACCCTGCTCGCTACTATGTCTGGTCCGGCTATGCCGGTGAACCGCTCTTGCCTGAGTTCGAAATAAAGAGCGAAGAGTAAAATTTACTGAACTAAAAAATATTGCTCAAAACGAGCAATATTTTTTTATCTTATTTATCCTGTTTTTCTATTTCTTTCTCTATCTCTTTTAATAAAACACTCGGTTTTGTGCCCATAGCCTCTGCTATTCTATAAAATGTTTCAAGTGTCGGCTTTCTTGCTCCGCGCTCAATTGCACTCAAATGCGTTCTTCCGATGTCGGCAAAACCGCTTACCACTTCTTGCGATAATCCCTTATCTTCTCTGAATTTTTGAATAACTCGCCCGACCAAAACCGAATTTAGCATAAGCATCCTCCAATACTTTTAGTGTATAGAATAAAATGGCGAATTATGAATACATATGTTGTCATTTGAATACATTTGTGCTACTATTTGAGCAAGATTTTTATAAAAGGAGGAGAATAAATGTTGAAAATAGCCGATGTAATAGAATTTAAGGGTAATCCATGCGATTTTGTATGGAAGTCCGATTGTACTAACTTCAACAGCCTGACACAGCTTATCGTTCACGAAAGTCAGGAAGCCGTATTCTTCATGAACGGTCAAGCGCTTGATTTGTTCGGTCCGGGAAGGCATACGCTTGAAACGCAAAATCTCCCCATAATAGGCAAGCTCTTTAATCGCCTTGTCGGTGATAAAACGCCATTTCACTGTGAAGTTTATTTTATAAACAAAACAGAGCAAATGTCTGATATTAAGTGGGGAACCAGCGATAGAATAGAGTATATAGATCCGACATATAAATTTCCTTTATCAATAGGTCTGTCCGGCGAAATGAGCGTTCATGTAGATGATAGCCGTAAATTGCTGGTTAAGCTCGTAGGAACAAAAACAGCTTGGACCGTCGAAGACCTAAAGCTGTTTTTCAGAGCGTTTTTAATGACGCGAATCAAGTCATACATTGCCCAATCAATGCGTTCGAACGCCATCAGCATTTTCGAATTAGATGAGCATCTTATTTCTTTCTCGCAATCTTTGAACAGACTTTTAATGCCTGATTTTGCAGATTATGGCGTTTGCTTGGACCGCTTCTTTATAACCGGCATAAAAAAGCCTGACGGCGAACAGCAATATGAAAAATTTAAGGAGCTTCATTTCCGGCAGTATGCAGACATTGCAGAAGCTAAATTAAAGCAACAGACAGATATCATATTTGCTCAAACAGAAGCTCAAAAGTTAATTATAGATTCTAAAGCGCAAGCGACAAAGCGTGCTACCGAAGGCTATACATACCAACAGGAACGCGGCTTTGATGTTGCAAGCGAGGTTGCAAGAAACGAAGCTGTCGGTCAATTTACAAACTTAGGCGTTGGTCTTGGCACAATGGCAGGTGTGGGTGGTGCCGTTGCAGGGACTGTCGGCAGTGCAATGAGTGATGCATTAAATATTACAAATACAACTCCGTCCCCATCCGTTTGCACAAAATGCAATGCTTCAATTCCTGCAAATTCAAAATTCTGCTTGGCTTGCGGCGAAAGAGTTGAAAAAACCGCTTCGGATAATATGATCACTTGCCCTTCTTGCGGAAAAACTGTCGCTAAAGGTAAGTTCTGCTTGGAATGCGGTCACAAACTTATAATCGTCTGCTCCAAGTGCAGCAAGGAAATTATTCCCGGTGCTAAATTCTGCTTAGAGTGCGGCGAAAAGATTTAATGGAGGTATACAGCCATGAAAAAAGCAATTAAATTTTATGCTGTTATATGGGCGGCATTACTTGTTCTTTTTAATGTAGTAACATTCGTTTCAATGAACGCAAAAACTGAAGGTGAATTCACCTCTTCATTCTGGTTAGGCTATTCTTTTATAATGCTTACTTTTATAGGTCAGTTCATATGCACATACCTTGCATTAAAAGACAGTGACTTGCAAAAGACCTTTTATAAAATCCCCATAATAAACATAAGCTATATTTTTCTTGCAATTCCTTTCGTTTTAGCTATATTGTGTGTTTTATTGTCGCCCCCACCTTTTTGGTTTGGCGTAATACTCTGCTCAATTCTGCTTGTTGCAAATATTATTTGTGTTATTAAGGCATATGCAGCAGCAGAAATTGTAAGCGATATTGACAGCAAAATCAAAACACAGACATTCTTTATTAGATCTCTTACCGTTGATGTGCAAAGCCTTATAGCAAGAGCAAACTCGTCTGAAACAAAAGCAGAATGTAAAAAGGTTTATGAGGCTGTACACTATAGCGACCCTATGAGCCATCAAGCACTTGCGCCCACTGAAAATGCCATAACAGCTAAGTTCTCTGAACTTACACACGCTGTAACGACAAATGATACAGCAGCAGCGAAAACTGCGGCAAACGAAATGCTTATTTTGATAAGCGACAGAAATGCAAAATGTAAGTTTCTGAAATAAAAATCTCGAAAGGATATATCCATGGCAATATTCAAATGTAAAATGTGCGGCGGCACACTTGACATAAAAAACAAAGAAACTGTAGCTATATGCGAATACTGCGGAACACAGCAGACTCTGCCAAGACTTGATGACAACAAGCGTGCAAACTTGTATGACAGAGCAAACCATTTCCGCAGAAATAATGAGTTTGACAAGGCAATGGACATATATGAAAAGATACTCAATGAAGATAAAACAGACGCAGAAGCGTACTGGTCCCTCGTTTTGTGCCGTTTCGGTATTGAGTATGTTGAGGA
>JAFSFN010000139.1 GCA_017435185.1 Clostridia bacterium
GCAAGCCATTATCGATAGTGGATATACGTCTTATGACCTCTCTTAAATTTGAGACTTTTTGGAGTTTTCCCCCATGTCGAGAGTGTCGTGTGTCTCACACGTCGGCTCGACAACTAAGTTCGCCTTCTGCGAGTGAAGTTGCTGTGCAGTGAAGTTTGCGCCGCTTGCGGCATAATTGAATGGTTTAGGGCGAACTTAGCTTCGCTTAAAGGTAATTTATATATCTGCGTAAAAAGGGCTTATAAACATGCAAAAACACAAATTGAGCGGTCCGGCTGTATTTATGTACAGTGCAATGGTGTTAATGACCGTAATATCGGCTGTCTGCTTTAGCCTTTATTATTTTGAAGTTTACAAAACCACTGTGATTTTGTGGACAGGTATTGTATCATTTATGGTACTGTATCATTTTTCATTGCGTATATTCATGGGAAATATTACAAAGCGTTTCAGAATAGATTATAATCACTGTTGGTACAGGCAAAGGAATTTTGAAAAATCGTTATACAAGATTCTTGCAGTCAGAAAATGGAAGAGAAAAGTGCTGACGTTTGAACCTGAAGCGTTTGATATAAAGAACAGAACACTTGAGCAAATAGCAACTGCAATGTCAAAAGCGGAGCTTGACCATTGGATAAATGAAGTAATATCGGTGACAAGTATATTCTTTGTGTTTTTGTGGGGATGTTTGCCGGCCTTTTTGATATCTGCTGTTTTGGCGATCCTCTTTGATGCACAGTTTATAGTAGTACAAAGATACAACAGACCTGTTGTTTTGCGCCTTATTGAAAAGCAAAAGCTCAGAGCGGTAGTTCATAATGCATGAATCTGACGATGATTCAGTGCTGAAAGATAATAATGATTTGGAAGGAGAATTTATTATTATGAAGAAAAAATTGGTTGCAGTAGTGGCTTTTGCAATGCTGTTGATGATGTGGTTTACTGCTTGCGGTGAGATTAAGCAACCGGAAAGAACAGGAGATATCGTTGTTCTGTATACAAACGATGTGCATTGCGGTGTAGATGACTCAATAGGCTATTCCGGATTGGCTGCATTGGAAAAGAAATATTCAGCAGATGGTTCATATGTAATTCTTGCAGACTGCGGTGATGCGCTTCAGGGTGCGCCTGTCGGAACTTTGTCAAAGGGTGAATATATAATCGACATTATGAACGAGATAGGCTATGATGTTGCAACTATAGGAAATCATGAGTTTGACTATGGTTCAGAGCGTTTTTTAGAGCTTGCTCAAAAAGCAAACTTTCCTTATGTAAGCTGCAATTTCCGTAATATCGAAAGCGGTGAAATCGTATTTGATGCATATAAGATTATCGAAGTCGATGGAATAAAAATTGCATTTGTAGGCATTTGCACACCTCACACAATCACTTCATCGGCTCCTGCATATTTTCAGAATGAGCAGGGCGAATTCATGTATGCTTTTGATCAGGACAAGGATGGAACACTTCTTTACAACAGCGTACAGCGAGCTGTGGATGACGCAAAAGCAGAGGGTGCGGATTATGTAATAGCACTTGCACATCTGGGCATTACTGCCGATGCATTACCGTGGACAAGTTCCGAAGTGATTCAAAATACAAGCGGTATAGATGTGATGCTCGACGGTCACTCACACAGCGTTGTGGAATGTGAAAGAGTTAAGAATAAAGACGGTGAATGGGTGCTTTTGTCCCAGACCGGAACGAAGTTTGAATCTGTGGGCATGCTGCTTATAGAAGAAGACGGAAGCGTTTCAACAGGTCTTATATCTGGATATGAAGAAAAAGATGCGCATATGGCTGCATTCATCGGTGATATTCAGAGTGAATTTGAAGAAGAATTGCAGACTGTGGTTGCAAAAACGAGTGTGGACTTGATAGTTAACGACCCTGCAACAGGTGAGCGTATAGTCAGAAATAACGAAACAAACCTTGGCGATCTTTGCGCCGATGCTTACCGCATAATGACAGGTGCCGATATAGGCTTTACAAACGGCGGCGGAATTCGTGCAGATATTAAAAAGGGCGAAATCACATATGAAGATATATTGACGGTGCATCCTTTCGGAAATGCTGTCTGTGTGGTGGAAGCAACAGGACAGGAAATATTGGATGCGCTTGAACTCGGTGCGAGAGCATATCCCGAAGAAGACGGAAGTTTTATGCATGTCTCCGGAATCAGCTTTGAAATACATTCATCTGTTGCATCGTCTGTAAAACTGACTGAAGACGGAATGTTTGAGGCGGTCGAGGGTGAATACCGCGTAAAGAATGTAATGGTAGGCAATGAAGCACTGCAACTTGACAAAACATATACGCTTGCATGCCATGATTATTATCTTAAAAATGCCGGCGGCGGTTTTGTTATGTTCCTCGACAATGTTATGATTCAGGACAGCATAATGCTTGACAATCAGATACTGATAAATTACATAGTCGATCATCTGAACGGCGAGGTTGGAGCGGAATATGCTTCTCCGTACGGACAGGAAAGAATTGTTATAAAATAGATTGTTCAATTATTGACATACGAAACTCTAAATGCTATATTAGCGGAAAGACTGCAATTTTATATCTTGCGGTAAATCAATAATGTTTTTGAGAATGGAGGCATAACGCAACTTAAGTTTTACTGAACTTGTGTGTGCCTTTTTTCTACATATTTTTTAAGGAGTATTTGCTTATGGAACTTAAAACGCCACTCTATGATACCCATGTAAAATACGGCGGAAAGATAGTCCCCTTTGCAGGCTATCTGCTTCCCGTTCAGTATTCGGGTGTAATCGCCGAGCATATGGCTGTGCGTAATGCTGCAGGCTTGTTTGATGTATCGCATATGGGTGAAGTCATTCTCAAGGGTAAGGATGCTTTGGCAAATCTTAACCGTCTTATGACAAACGATTTCACCGATATGTATGACGGTCAGGCAAGATATTCTCCCATGTGCAACAGTAACGGCGGAGTTGTTGATGACCTTATCGTATACAAAATAAACGATGAAACCTATTTTATTGTAATCAATGCTTCAAACCGTCATAAGGATGTTGCCTGGATGAAAGAACACATTCAGGATGATGTCACGATGGAAGATATTTCCGACAGCGTAGCCCAGATAGCTTTGCAGGGTCCTAAAGCCAAGGCAATAATGGAAAAAATAGTTCCTGCTGAGAATATCCCCCAGAAGAACTACAGCTTTATTCCCCGGGTAATGATTGGCGGTGCTGAGTGCATCCTGTCATTCACGGGCTATACAGGTGAAGACGGTTATGAAATATACACTTCGCCCGAGAATGCTGCAGCAGTTTGGGAACTTCTCATGGAGAACGGTAAAGAAGAAGGCCTTATTCCCTGCGGTTTGGGCGCTCGTGACACACTGCGCCTTGAAGCGGCAATGCCTTTGTACGGTCATGAGATGACTGACGATATCACACCCATAGAATCCGGCCTCGGCTTCTTTGTAAAGATGAATAAAGAAGATTTTATCGGCAAGCAGGGCATAATTGCAAAGGGCGAACAGAAGATAAAGCGTGTAGGCCTTAAAGTTGTCGGTCGCGGCATAATCAGAGAGCATTGCGACCTCTATGACGGCGACAAGAAGATAGGCGTTGTTTCTTCCGGTACACATTGCCCCTGCGTTGGCACAGCTGTAGGCATGGCACTTGTTGATATAGAATATGCAGCAGTCGGCACAACTCTTGAGGCAGATGTACGCGGCCGCAGAGTTGCTGTTGAAGTTATAAAACTTCCTTTCTACAAGAAAGGCGAAGTTCTCGTAAAATAACAAATATTTAATCAATAAAGGAGAAAGAAAAATGAATATTCCCGCAGAACTTAAGTTTACACGCTCACATGAATGGATCAAGGACCTCGGCAACGGCGAATACGAAATCGGTATCTCCGATTTTGCACAGCACGAGCTCGGTGACCTCGTTTTCGTAAACCTTCCCCAGGAAGGCGATACAATAACAATGGAAGAACCGTTTGCAGATGTTGAGTCTGTAAAGGCTGTTTCCGATATCTACAGCCCTGTTACAGCTGTTGTTAAGGAAATCAACGAAGAAATCCTTGATGCTCCCGAAACTATAAACAGCGGCGCATACGATGCATGGTTCGTCCGTGTTGAGAATGTAACAGAAACAGCCGAGCTTCTCAGTGCAGAAGAATATGAGGCTTTCTTGAACGAGGAGGCATAAAAGCTCCATGGGAAGCTATATCCAATCAACAAAAGCACAGCAGCAGGAAATGCTGCAGAAGATAGGCTGCAAAAGCGTTGAGGAACTTTTTTCAAATGTTCCTGCCGACATGGCTTTGCAGCGTCCGCTCGATATTCCCCGGGGAATGAGCGAAAGCAGCGTTATGAAGTATATGCAGAATATGTCCGAAGAAAACACCGTTTTCAAAACGGTTCTTCGCGGCGCAGGCGCATATCGCCACTATATTCCTGCAATAGTTAAGAGCGTTGTTTCAAAAGAAGAATTTGTTACGGCATATACTCCTTATCAGGCAGAAATGAGCCAGGGTATACTCCAGTCGATATTTGAATATCAGACAATGATATGTGAGCTTACAGGCATGGACGTTTCCAATGCTTCCGTTTACGACGGTGCAAGTGCGGCGGCTGAAGCTGTGGCAATGTGCTCCGAGCGTAAGCGCAGTAAGGCGTATATTTCGGCTTGCTCAAATCCCGATGTTATCGAAACTGTCAAGACTTATTGTAAGGGTAACGGAATGACTGTAGAACTCATTCCCGAGAATGACGGTGCGACAGACCTTGACGCACTTGCCGCAATGCTTGGTGAAGGCGCAGCTTGCGTATATATTCCTCAGCCTAACTACTACGGCATATTCGAAGATTTGACAAAAGCTGCAGAAATTACACATAATGCAGGTGCAAAACTTATTGCAGGCTGTAATCCCATTGCACTTGCAATGATAAAGACACCCAAAGAATGCGGTGCTGATATTGCAGTTGGCGAAGGTCAGCCCCTTGGTCTGCCCATAGCATTCGGCGGTCCATACCTTGGATTCATGGCATCAACAACAGCTATGATGAGAAAGCTCCCCGGCAGAATAGTCGGCGAGACTGTTGACCATGACGGCAGACGCGCATATGTTCTTACTTTGCAGGCAAGAGAACAGCATATCCGCCGCGAAAAGGCATCGAGCAATATTTGCTCCAACCAGGCACATTGTGCATTGACAGCCGCTGTATATATGGCTGCAATGGGTGCTGACGGCCTTTATAATGTTGCGGAACAGTCAATGAGCAAGGCACATTATTTTGCACAGAAACTCTCTGAGATAGGCTATGAACTTGCATATACAAAGCCCTATTTCCATGAATTTGTCACTGTCGGCGTAAATAATACTGCAGAAGCACTTGCAAAACTTGAAGAAAACGGTATTTTGGGCGGTTTACAGCTCGACGATAACAGAATACTTTGGTGCGTAACTGAAGCAGTAACAAAAGAAGAACTTGATAAAGCTGCAGCTATACTTGAGGAGGTGGGCAAATGAAGCTGATTTTTGAAAGAAGCGTAGCAGACAGAGCGCTTACTCTTTTGCCCGAATGTGATGTTGAAAAAACAGTACTTCCCGAGGGTATGGCAAGAACGCAGGCTTTAAGACTTCCCGAAGTGGGCGAGTGTGATATCAGCCGTCATTATACAGAGCTTGCAAAATGCGCTCACGGCGTTAACGATGGCTTTTATCCCTTGGGCTCATGCACAATGAAGTATAATCCCAAGGTCAATGAACAGGCGGCAGCACTTGAGGGCTTTACGGAAATACATCCCTTACAGCCTCAGTCAACTTTACAGGGTGCGCTCAAGGCACTCGTGCTTTCCGAAGAATTGCTCTGCGAGATAACAGGAATGGACAACATGAGTTTCCAGCCTGCCGCAGGTGCACATGGCGAATTCGCAGGAATAATGCTCATAAAGGCATATCATGAGAGCAGGGGAGATACAAAGAGAACAAAAATTATCGTTCCCGACTCAGCACACGGCACGAACCCTGCATCGGCCAATATGGCAGGTTATACGGTAGTTTCAATTCCTTCAAACGAAGATGGCTGTGTTGATATTGAAAAGCTCAAGGCGGCAGTCGGTGAAGATACAGCGGGTCTTATGCTTACAAACCCCAACACGGTCGGCGTGTTCGACAAGAATATTCTTGAAATTACGAAAATCGTACATGAAGCAGGCGGACTGAATTACTATGACGGAGCGAACCTCAATGCCATAATGGGCGTTGTTCGTCCGGGCGATATGGGCTTTGATGTTATTCACCTTAATTTGCATAAGACATTTTCCACGCCTCATGGCGGCGGCGGACCCGGCAGTGGTGCAGTCGGTTGCAAATCATTGCTTACACCGTTCCTGCCTCTTCCCAGAGCGATTAAGAACGGCGACAAGTACGAACTTCTTACCGAATCCGAACTCAGCTTTGGCAGGATGAAGGAATTCTATGGCAATTTCCTTGTTGTTATAAAGGCGCTTACCTATGTTCTTACTCTCGGTGCTGAGGGTATCCGCGAAGCGGCTCAGATAGCAGTGCTTAATGCAAACTACATGATGCATGAATTGGCAGATTGCTATGAAATGGCATATCCCGGTTATTGCATGCACGAGTTTGTTATGACTTTGGAAAATACAAAGAAGCAGTACGGTGTTTCCGCAATGGATGTTGCAAAGTCGCTTATCGACCATGGCATACATCCGCCGACAATGTATTTCCCGCTCATAGTTCATGAGGCACTCATGGTAGAACCCACAGAAACGGAAAGCAAAGAAACGCTTGATGAAGCAGTGGCGGCATTGCGTGATATTGCAGAAATGACGGTCAATAATGCAGAAGCTGTTATTTCGGCACCGCATACAACACCCATAAGTCGTCCCGATGAAGTAATGGCTGCAAGAAGTCCCAAACTCAGATATGAATTCTGATTAAAGCAAAAGGGGTCTGTTTTGAAAAATGCAGACCTCTTATAATCTATTTTTGAAGTATTATGATCAAAAAGACCACAATCGTATATTCGGATATATTTGATCCTTTCTTCAATCTTGCGCTTGAAGAGTGCTTGCTTTCGGTCGTGGAGAATGAAGAGTGCATACTTTATTTGTGGCAAAATAAAGATACCGTTGTTATCGGAAAGAACCAAAATGCATGGGCGCAATGCAATGTGGCGGTGCTTGACGCTGACGGCGGAAAGTTGGCAAGGCGTCTGTCCGGCGGTGGAGCGGTATTTCATGATGTCGGCAATCTGAACTTCACTTTTATACTCAAAAATGAAGATTATGATGTTCAAAAACAGCTGGATGTAATAGTTGAAGCTGTGCGAATGTTTGGAATAGATGCTCGGAAGACGGGGCGAAATGATATTGCTGTCGATGAAAAAAAGTTTTCTGGCAATGCTTTTTATAAGGGTGGAAGCAGCTCGTATCATCACGGTACATTGCTCATTTCTTCAAAGCTCGATGCGTTGCCGAAATATTTGAATGTTTCGGCTAAAAAACTGGAGTCAAAAGGTGTTGACTCAGTGCGTTCACGGGTTGTAAACTTGTCACAGCTTGCTTCCGACATAACTGTTGAAAGCATGAAAAAAGCATTGGAAGAAACGTTTGGACAGGTTTATGGATGTACACCTGTACTTATGGAAAATGAACGCATAGATAAAGCAAAAGTTGAAGAATTGCATAAAAAGTACAGCAGTGTTGATTGGCGCTTGGGCCAAAATAAGAAATTCGCATATGCGTTCGGCGAAAGATTCACTTGGGGAGAAACAGAAATCTGTTTTGACATATACAACGCGAAAATAAGCGAGTGTAAGATATATTCCGATGCTCTTGATGTGGAAATCATAGAACGACTGCAAAATGAACTTTGCGGCGTTGACTTTAATATGAAAGCCGTTATTGCGGCGGTTGAAAGGGTTAAGCAAACAGGCAATTCATCTGTTTCGGATGATATAATTAAATTCTTGCTTAAGCAAAACATATAACGGAGGTTTTGGAAAAAATGGCTGATAAATTTGATCTTGCCGTTATAGGCGGCGGCCCGGGCGGTTATGTTGCGGCAATAAAAGCGGCTCAGCTCGGTCTTAAAACCATACTTTTTGAAAGACGAGAGCTTGGCGGCACATGCTTAAATCGCGGTTGCGTGCCCACAAAGGCTTTTTTGCACTCGGCAGAGCTTTATCACAGCGCACATACCATGAGTGAAGACGGTATCGTTTGCGGTGAGATAGCACCCGATTACGATAAAATAAAAGAAAAGCGCGACAATACAGTTTCTGCTTTGAACGGCGGCATAGCACAGCTTCTCAAGCAGAACGGCGTAGAGGTCGTAAATGCTTCCGCATGTATCGGCGAAAATAATATAATCACAAGCGAGGGCAGAGAAGTAGAAGCAACCGATGTTATAATCGCAACAGGCTCAGTTCCCGCAAAACTGCCAATCAGCGGCATTGAACTTGAAAATGTATTTACAAGTGATGAATTTACTCAGGAAATAAAGTCTATAGACAGTCTCATAATAATCGGAGGCGGTGTTATAGGTACAGAATTTGCAAGTGTCTATTCCGCATTCGGTGTTAAAGTGACCATAATCGAAGCAATGGACCGCA
>JAFSFN010000140.1 GCA_017435185.1 Clostridia bacterium
AAGGATATATATGTTTTTGATGTTGGCAGTGCTGCGACGAGGATTGCGAAAGCAGACTGCGGAATACTGATGCGTGAACCGACTGTAGTGGCAATGCCGAGCAGTGGTGAGCGAAAAATGCTTGCAGCAGGCAGGGAAGCGGTAAAACTGTATAACAGATTCCCTGAAGGAATCACCTTGAAATCGCCTCTAAAGGGCGGAAAGGTGAACGATGGGTATTTGCTCGCCGCAATGCTGAAAAAACTGTTTGAGAGCAGTACAGCGCGTTTGAAACACAGCATAGGGCGCAGGGCTATAGTGCCTATACGGGAAAATATAAGCGGCAACAGCAAAAAAGTACTGCTCGATGCAGTGAAATTTGCTGTTTCAGGGAGTGCGACGGCTGTTCCCTCAATACTGTGTGCGGCTCGGGGTACAAGTACATATGACAAGAGCTTCAACGGCGGTACGGTGGTTGTTGATATGGGGGTAAAGCGTACTTCTGCGGCAGTAATCTGTTTCGGAACACTTTGTACAAGCATTGAACTAGCATATGGAGCATGTGATATAAACAATATGTTATGTCGATATGCAGATGCGGGCGAAAAGGCAAAACAGGCGGTAATGCCGATAGCGCAAATGCTTGAAACCTTATTCATTCAAACACCTCCGGAGCTCGTGGGTGATATTGTTGATAACGGAATAGTTTTGGCGGGAGGCGGAACTAAAGCCGATGGTATATGCGATATGCTTTCTTCTCTTCTTAATGTAAAAGTAATTGCCGATGATACAGCAGGAGATGCCGCAGTGCTTGGTGCATTGGCAATGAATAACAGGAGAGCGGAACAGAAAGAGGAAATAAAAATTGCAGCTATCGGTTAATGATAACTGCAATTATGGAAGTTATTTGGATTTCAGTTTTTTCTGCTTGCGGTCCTGCCTTAATTCCTCAACGAGCACAAGTCCGCTTCCGACGAATAGTATTACATAGTAGGTGAGGAAACGCCACAGAAGCAGTCCTGCAAAAATCTGTTCACTTGGGAATACCTTGCCGAAGAAGAGGTAGAAACCGCCTTCGGATGCGCCTGCACTGCCGGGAGTGGGAATGAACGATATTGCCAGATAGAGGAAGGCTTGAAGCGCAAGAAGCTCGAAAAGTGTTTTCTCGTTCAAACCCATTGCACGATATACACAGTAAGGTATTGCAAACAAACAGAGCAGATTTATGACCGATATAATGAATGAGATGAACACCTTAAATTTGTGTTTCATGATGTAACTCATAGACTCGTGGAACTCGTTCATTGTTTTGGCAAAAGAACTCCTTGCCGCATCGGCCTTTTCTTGAGTTTTCAATATGCGAAGTTTAACAAGGAGGTTGATTATGCCTGCGCCGCATTTGTCGATGAATGTTCTGTTGAACAATGAGAGACCTATGATTATGACCAGTGCAAGGTTAACAAGGAAGCCGACAGTGGTCAGGAAAAATACTTCTTTGTACTCGATATAAAAATCGCGGCCCGCAAAGAGCATTGCGGCAATATATATGGCGCACAGCGAAAGTTGATAGACGACAAACTTTACGCCGATTATACCTGTGGCAGTACCGGTGCCTATATTGTCACGGCGCATATATACGACCTGCATGGGTTGTCCACCCGTTGAAGATGGTGTGAGTGCACCGTAATAAAGTCCGATAAGACTGATTTTAATCGAGCTCCAAATGCTGTATTTGCCGTACATATATGAGGCTATGTGCTTTATTAAAACCGCATCGGTGAACCAATATGCGAAAAGAACAAGAAATGCTGTAATGAGCCATGCAAAATCAAGGGTTTCAAGAACCTTCCACATTCCTTCGAAATTGGGGTCCAGAACACCTATGAGAACTATGACCACTATGGTCAGACCTATATATAAATATCTGAAAACGGCTGTCTTTTTTTTCATAACAATAAACCTTACGCTCAAGTTATATCATGAGCATAAACGGTACGCAACAGTAATGGTTGTCGATAAATCAATATTTGAAGGTTATAAAGCAGACCCAGGCAAAATATCTGAAAGGGCTTTTGGGCGAGAGGAACCATTTGTCCTGTCTTTCAAGAAATGCTGCTATTTTGGGAAAGCTCTTCAAATTTCTGAAAGGGAATGCAAGAAGCGAAAGTCCCGCAAAATATTCAATTTGAGTGTTAGGCAAAATGCTCTTTATAAGTTTTATCTCTTTTCTGCGGAAAGGCTGTTCGTCGGCAGTTCTTTTCTTGGGTGTGAGATGACGATAAAGATTTATGATGGGGTTGGTTGCAAGAGGCTCGATAAAGTATGCAGCACCGTCTTTTTTTAATATACGCTTGATCTCTTTGATGCTCGTTTCAAGATCCAAATGGTGAAGTATGGCATTGCCTACTACCATATCAAAAGTACCGTCATCAAATGTTGTATTCATTGCGTCCATCACAAGAAATTCGGCGTTTTTAACATTGCGCTGTGATGCATATTTGTTTGCGGCTTCGATTCTAGATTCTGAAATATCTATGCCGTATCCCTTTTTACAGTTATCTGCAACAGAGAGAAGAAAACTGCCGTCACCACAGCCGTAATCAAGAAGCACTGTGGAATCGGCGGATAAATTCTTTGCTACCACATTGTTTCTGTGGTCTGTCACGCCGCCGTCTTTTTTCAACACGGAATAGAATTTTTTCGTGGATTCCCTGACATCTGTGCCAAGTGTTTTATTATGCCATTCTTTTTCGCGCGCTACACGGTCATTGACATTTTTACTCATTGAAGCCTCCAAAATTAAAATAATCAATACATTTTAACATAAGCAACCGTGCTTGTCATCTTTTTGTTGAAGATAATACCAAAAGTATGTATAATGTCTTATGTAATTCAGAGGAGGCTTATATATGGAAAAAAAGGCTAAGACAAGGGGTCAGAATGTTAAAACTGCCATAACGAGCAAATCGGCAAGAAAGATAACTCAATACGGTCTGCTCCTTTCGATAATGGTACTCATGACTCTCTTTCCCATTGGTTTTATAAAGCTCGGAATAGTCGAAGCGACGCTTATGCATATACCCGTAATAGTGGGTGCAATGCTCTTCGGTGTAAAAGGCGGCGCATTTTTCGGCTTCTGTTTCGGAGCTGCAAGCCTTATTAACGGTTTTATAAGTCCTACTGCGCTTTCAATGGCGCTGTTAGGCTCAAATTCTCCCGACGGATTCGGTATGTATAATTTGTTTCTTGTAATAGTGATAATTTTTATACCCCGAGTTCTTGTGGGTATTATTGCCGCACTGGTCTATAAGCCTTTCCTTAAAAAGCCCAAAAGGGCTCTCGGCGCAGCGTTGTGTGCCGCCGCCGGCTCGTTGACAAATACGGTACTTGTGCTCAGCTTGATATATCTGCTTGCTCGTGACCTTTTTGCGGCGGCTGTAGGTATTACTGCTGCTGATGTTGCCTCCGTACTGTTCACCGTAACAGGTGTGTTTAACGGCATTGTTGAGATAATCTGTGCAGTCTCCGTGGCTGTTCCGGTGAGTGAAGCGTTGAGAATATCAAACAATAATAAAGTGTATGACAGAACGCATAAGAGCGTCGTCAGAGCACAGGTAATTGAAGCGGAAAACGAAAAATCAGACAACGAATAATTCAGAGAGGCAGATACTGAGGAAACAGCTATGCTTTTAGTAATGGATATAGGCAATACGAATATAAAAACAGGCCTTTTCAAAGACGGTGAGCTTAAAAACTCATGGCGTTTTGCTACGAACTTAAAGCGTACAGCCGATGAATACGGTATTCAAATGGAGTCGTTTTTCAATCATCTCAATATATCAACAAGTGACATAAAGGGAATACTTATTTCATCGGTAATACCATCCATCAACTACACTGTAGAGCATATGTGCAGGCTCTATTTCAAAAAAGCAAAAGTCAAACTTGTCAGCTGTGGTCTTAATTTGGGGCTCGATATAAAATATGACTATCCCGAAGCTCTCGGTACAGACCGAATATGCAATGCTGTTGCGGCCTATAATATATACGGCGGTCCGTGTATAGTTGTTGATTTTGGAACGGCGACCAATTTTTCGGTTATCAGCCGAACGGGCGAATTTTTGGGCGGCGTTATATGCCCGGGCATAATGGTATCCGCCGATGCGTTGACGGATAAGGCGGCTATGCTTCACAAAGTGGAATATGTCAAGCCCGAAAAAATAGTTTGCTCAAACACCAAAGACGCTGTCCAGGCAGGTGTAATAAACGGTTATGTGGGTCAGGTGGACTATATAATACGCAAGATAGAGCAGGAGATACAGGAAGAATTCAAGGTCGTTGCAACAGGCGGCTTTTCGTCAATGATAACTTCCGAGACCGATTGTATAGATGTTGTTGACCCGACCCTCACATTGAAGGGCTTGGCAAAAATATATGAAATGAACAGGTGATAAAAATGATAAAACATGTAGTATGTCATAAGTATAAAGAAAAAAGCGAGGCAGAAAAAATAGCACCCATGCTCAATGCCTTGGTGGGTAAAGTGCCTTCCTTGCGAGCAATGGAAGTGGGAATAGATTTTATGAACAGTGCAAGAGCCTATCACTTGGTGCTCACGGCTACTTTTGATGACAGAGCGGGTCTTGACGAATATGCCGATCACCCCGAACATGTCAAGGTAAAAGACTATATCCACACCGTACTGGAGAGCGGCATATCGGTAGACTACGAGATATGAGTGAATTCAAAGTCGTTGCGCCCTTTGAGCCTACGGGCGACCAGCCTCAGGCAATAAATGCACTTTCCGAAGGCATTGAACGCGGCGATAAGCTCGATGTTCTCCTGGGTGTAACGGGAAGCGGAAAAACATTCACAATGGCAAAAGTAATAGAGCGTCTGCAAAAGCCGACGCTCGTTTTGGCGCATAATAAAACACTTGCCGCACAGCTATGCTCTGAGTTCCGTGAGTTTTTTCCCAACAATGCAGTTGAATATTTTGTATCCTACTATGACTATTATCAGCCTGAGGCATATATTGCTTC
>JAFSFN010000141.1 GCA_017435185.1 Clostridia bacterium
ATATACAGATAAATAACGGCAGTTTTGAAATCACGGCACAAAAAGACGGTATTCAGGCTGCTTCCGAAACGGCTGAGGCAGCAGATGCAAACGCTTCTGTTCAGATACTTGGCGGCGAGTTTGATATTAATTCTGCAAGCGGAGACGGCATAAAAGCTACAAAGTCCATCGAGATAGGCGGAGGCAACTTTGATATCGGTGCAAGTAGTGACGGTATACATTGCGAAAACTCTGCCGACACAACAGTGGGCAGCGTAATAATAAGCGGCGGTGACTTTACAATAACTGCAGTTTGTGACGCAATTCAGGCTGAAGTATTGCTCTCAGTTTCAGGCGGAACATTCAACATAAAAACAACCGGCACGCCTTCCGATGCAACGGCAACTTCTGACGGAACGAGCTGTAAGGGCCTTAAAGCAGCTTCGACAATTGAGATATCGGGCGGTGAGTTCACCATTACTTCAACTGATGACAGTATTCACAGTAACGATACTGTTGTTATAAGCAATAATCCTGTTATTAAAATAACTTCAAATGATGACGGTATTCACGCAGATGATTCCATAACGGTAAACGGCGGTGATATAACCATCACAAAGTCATATGAAGGTATTGAAGCTATGTTCATTGAGTTCAACGGCGGTAATGTCAACATTACTGCGAATGATGACGGTGTGAACGCTGCAGGCGGTACTGACAACTCAAGCATGGGTCGCCCCGGCGAAAACTCATTTGACAGCACTGCAGGCAATAAAGGTCTTTCAATAACAGGCGGCAATATAGTCGTAAACGCACAGGGTGACGGTCTTGACAGCAACGGAAACATCAATGTTACAGGCGGCACAACTGTTGTTTACGGTCCTTCGGGCGGCGGAAACGGTTCGTTTGACTACGATGGTTCGGCAACTGTTTCAGGTGGTACTGTGGTGGCTGTAGGAACGAGCGATATGGCTCAAAATTTCGGATCTGCATCAACGCAGTGTTCCATACTTATGAAGTTCAATTCAAGTAAATCAGCTAATACTGCAATAGGTCTGTTTGATTCAAACGGCAATTCCATAATCGGCATAACTACTAAAAAGACAACAGGCTGTATTTTGGTAACAGCTCCGCAGATGACTGCAAACCAGAGCTATACATTCAAAACCGGCGGCAGTGTTATAGGTGCTGTTAACGGATTTGCGCAGGGCGAGGGCTGTTATGAAGGCGGTACTGTGATATGCACAACAATGCCGACGAACAATATCTGGAATATCAATGAATCAGGTATGTCAACAGGTGATTCAGGCGGTATGCCGGGAGGCAGTGGCGGAACAAGACCTACTCGTCGTCCTCAGAATACACCCGGAACAACTCAGACTGTCTCATATACGGTTGAACAGGTAGTTTCTATAATGGAACAAGTTGAAAAACAGTATGAGGCTGACGGTGCTATTCCCATGAGCGTTAATGACGGTATAAGCGGCACATTAAATAAAGCATCATATTTCAGACTTGCTTGCATGGCGGTCGTTAATATTAACAGCGGTAATACATCTGCGGCAATACAGTATAAGTCCTTCATAGAACCCCAGGGAATTGAGAACGATGTTTTTGATTATGAAACCATATCAAAGGCAGGATATCTTGATGCTGCAATGCGAGTTGTAGAGTATTGCGACAGCAGAAATGCGGTTCCGGGCAGTTTGCCTTATCCCGGTCAGAATAACATTGAGGAATATAACGGAACTTTGAGTTATGAACGTGCTGTCGGTATTATGATGAAGGTTCTTGCATATTACGGCGAAAACAGAACTTTGCCTGAAAGTGTTGAGGTTGCTCTGATAGGCGATGCGACACCTACACCTCAAACAACTCCAACACCCGATGCAACTCCTGCAGTTTCGCCTACTGCTACACCTTCTGAAACTGTAATACCGACTGAAACACCTGACACAACACCTACAGCAACTCCTGATAATACACCTTCTTCGGAAGAAATTGTACTTGCGGAAAACAGCGAGTATGTTATAGACCGCGAGAATACCTTGCTTACAAATGTTTCTTCAAGCACCACTGTCTTGGCATTTGAAGAAAATATTGAAGGTGAAATACTCATTTTCGATGAGCAGGATAATCAAATAACAGACAAAACCGCTGTTATCGGCACAGGATACAAACTCAAGCTCATGGATGAGTCAGGTACTGTTAAAGATGAATTGACAATAAGTGTCATGGGCGATCTTAACGGTGACGGTAAGGAAAACTCAAGAGACATTGCAGCTTTGCAAAAGCAGTTGCTCAGCGGTGATGTTGTTTCGGCATTTGTTTTTGCAGCTGCTGACGTGAAAGCAGACGCAAAAATAAACTCAAGAGATATAGCTGAATTGCAGAAAAAGATATTGTTCGGTTGATAAACCTAATAAAAATACAACATTTAGTGTCCTCCGTTAAAATAACGGGGGACATTCTACTAAATATGTGTTATAATGCTTCTGTGTATAACGATGTACGAAAGAGGTTGTTTATATGAAACGAGCCAGAAGATCAAGAAGAATGAGAAACAGGCAGAAAAAAAGAACGATAATAACTGTTCTGGCTGTTATTCTTGCGGTCGGCATACTTGCTTTTTGTATGTTTTACTTAAAAGCGTGTGACAGTTTTGTGCCGCTCGTAACAAAAATAAATCCGCAGTTTTCCGAAAGCGAAATGAATTCTGTTTGGGATGATGCTTTAGCAACCCACATCAATTTTAATGGCAATGCTGTTGAAATATCCGGCGGTGACGGTGCTTCGGCTTCGGGTCAAACCATTATGCTCTCAAAAGGGGGAACATATGTTCTTACAGGCTCGCTTTCTTCGGGGAAAGTGCTTGTCAGCGCAACGACGCAGGATGATGTATGCATAGTTCTTAACGGTGTTTCTTTACATAATACTGTCGGCTCTGCACTGATGATAGAACAGGCAGATACGACACATATAATCGTTGCAGACGGAACACAGAATTCAATAACCGATGCTTCGGTATACAGCGATATAAGCGACAATGAAGACGCGGCGCTTTTTGCAAAAGACGATTTGTCAATAGCAGGCGGCGGCAAACTGGTCGTTAACGGAAAGTACAAGCATGGTATAGTATCAAAAAATGATTTGAAGATATACGGCGCTGATATAAAAGTTAATTCTGTCGGAGACGGTCTTATAGGCCGTGATGTGTTTGCGGCTGTTGACTCAATCTTCAACATCGTTTCGGGCGGTGACGGTATTCAGGCTGACAATACTGAAGAGACAGCACTCGGAAATGTCCTTTTGGAAAATTGTATCGTTAATATAGAATCTGCAGGCGATTGTATTCAGGCTGAATCATCAGTGCAAACAACTCAAAGCACACTTGTACTCAAAAGCGGCGGCGGAAGCATAAATTCAAGCGATAACGCAAATTGGGGCACATGGGGAACAGCAATTTCGCCCACAAGCAGTGCAAAGGGTCTGAAAGGAAATCGTTCAATGCTTATTAGTGGCGGAACGATATCTGCCGATACATCTGATGATGCGCTCTATTCGGGCGGAAATATGGAAATAGACGCTGAAAGCATGATTTTAGCATCAGGCGACGATGCAATATGCGCTACATCACAGCTTGCAGTAAAATCCGGAACGATAGATATAGAAAAAGCTTTTATGGGAATAACCGCTGCCTCTGCGGCAATCTATGACGGCCAAATAGAAATCAATTCAACGGATGACGGCATCAATATCGGCGGCGGTATCAATTCCGTTAATGCAGGCCGCAAGGGTGCACCCTCTTTTGATACTGCTTTGGCGACAAATGAGCTTACTGTAGCCAACGGAGCGGTTAATATTCACTCCAATGGTGACGGTGTTGATTCTGCAGGCAATGTTGTTGTTTCCGGCAACGGAAAGCTCAATATTGCAATATCAAACTCAAATACTGATAATGTAGCTATAGCTTCAAAAAATGCGCCTCAAATCAAGGGAAGTGCAGAAATTATGGCAGTCGGTATGGGCAAAGAAAGCGTATCGGTTAATACCGACAAAAAGAATACTGTTACAGCTTCTTTGACACAGCCTGCAGCGGAAACAGCAGCGCTCAGCGTATGCGATAAGAATGATAAAGAGATAATGACATTTGCTCCCAATGTGGCGTGCGATGCTGTTTTTGCCGTATCATCAAAAATAAAGGAAGCACAGATGTATTCAATAAAGGCAGACGGTGTGACGGTTGCGTCTGTAAAAGCCGGAGCGGATGAAAGCGGTAACAATATTATTGAAGTTACCGATGCACCTTTTTCACCTGTTGCAACTACAGAACCTACTGCACAGATAACTGTTACGGAAACACCGAATGTTACTGTTGATGTAACAATTGAGCCAACTTTAGAGCCTATAATTGAACCAACAGCAACAATAAGACCCACGCTGACAATAAAACCGACTATAAGAGTTACACCGTCAACTACACCTAAACCCACAATCAGAGTTACGCCGACGAATACACCGAAGCCGACGGTAA
>JAFSFN010000142.1 GCA_017435185.1 Clostridia bacterium
GTGGCCATACTTACGAACAAATACTCCAATTTTATTATCCGGGTGCAGAGCTTAAAAGTTTCACTGTTTCTGCTCCCAAGAACCCCATAAAGCCTCTTCCTCTTCCCACGGGAGAATATGTAGAAGCAGTCACCGCCTTTGAGGTAAACTTCCGAACAGAGCCAAACACCGACTGCGAAATCATTACTCTGCTTAAAAAAGGCACCCTCGTCAAGGTATATTCACGCAACAACGGTTGGGCTTTTGCGGTTTATAATAATACCGCCGGCTACCTGTATGATGCATATTTAAGTTACGACCCCACCGCCTCACAATCACCTGAGGCAACAGCCGCTCCCACACCAACGCAAACGCCAACACCAAAGCCGACACAATCAGCATCACCCACCATATCTCTTACGGGATCTCCCACGATACCTCCTGTCGTTTCGCCCACACCCACTCCTGATATGTCGAATGTAAAATTTGAGTTTGCAAAGGGCATTACAAATTCGGAAGTCAATTTCCGCACCAAGCCCACAACATCGGGCAGTGTGGTAATACAAAAACTCGCCGCTTCCACCGAAGTAAACATACTCGGCTTCTGCGGCGATTGGTACTATGTGCTTTACAATAACCGAACAGGCTTTGTAAGCAGTCAGTATGTAAAAGTCACATCACAGGGCAGCATGGGCATAAAAGAAGTGCCGCCAACCCTCACATTGATAGCAACATCAACAACTGCTATCGTAAATATGCGTCACGCACCCTCGACCAATGCACCTCTAATCCGCAAGCTCGCTATGGGCGACAAATTAACCGTATATCTGGTGCAAGATGGCTGGTGCCTTGTAAAGCAAGGTGACGAATACGGCTATGTATACGCAGATTATGTAAGGTTGGCGTAAACACTCATAGATTGTGCATATTCCCCTTTGAAACAGCAATAGTATACTTTATATTTAAGTTTGCGATAGTTCTTTTACTTTTCTCAAGTCTTGTTGCTTGTTCCTGTTTGGCTACCCATAAAATAGTTTGTTAAATTGTTCTTACGATTCACTAAATTTGAGAGTTCTGCATGAACTCTGTCAAAGACTCGTTATAAACCCAAGGACATTTTTTGATTCTCATCTGTCTGAAAACACCAAACTTGAGCCTTTAAGCCCCTCAATTCTTATATTGAGGGCTTTTTTGTATTCCTTTTATATTGCAGATATGGTAAACTGTAGTGTGGTATAAAGGAGTTTTTGGCTATGCATGATTTTTCTCAATGCAATTGCAGGGAAGGCAGTTCAAACATTTTGCTTCTGCTTTCACGCCTGACCGTGATACGACCTTTTGAAAAGGGTGATCCGTTTTCGCTTCTCATCGAAACGCTCAATGCGCTTAATGCCGGAGACATACTCGCCTGTATTAGTTCATATCACAAGCTGACCTCTGCGCTCATACACAGCAAAGCAAGACGAGTAAGCGGAGATGTATGGCGTGACTATCTTCTCTATCTTTTGATAGAAACACCCCATGCTTTTGCAAAAGCGGCGGCGGCAGGAATTGAAGACGAGCCGCTTTACAGCGCAATGCGAACAGACCTTTGTGTTCTTGGCACTCTTTCTTCATTGAAAGATGAAGATATTCGTCGTTTTGCACTTGAAAAACAGCACGATACCAAACTCTCACCACACAGAAATGACCCGATAGGACTTGCATCAACATCAGCATGGTCAGGTGCGCCTGTACGGCATACTGCATCAAATACTCAGTCAACCGCATCTTTCATCACCACTTGCGAAGCCGATTATATTTCATGGCAATACGACAATGCTCTCATGCACGATGAATATGTATGTGACGAAACGCTTGAGGAGATATACCTTCGTTTCTTACAGACTGCGGATTGGCGGCCCTTTGCCGAAGACCTCTGGAGTTTCTTCTCGTCTTACGGTTGCGGTGATTTCATAAAGCACAAGCTCTTCACCTACGACTGCAAAAAAGGGCTTGTACCCCTGCCTTCATTGGCAGAGCGCGAAGCATTGTTCCCCGTTTCTTTCTATGAAATGCAGCATCGTAAGGCTTTGGAACACACCATAAGTTTCATGCAGGGTTCTCGAGTGGAGAATATGCTCATATGCGGCGGTGCGGCAACAGGCAAAACCGAACTTTTGCTCTCGCTTTGCGATGAGCTTCCCGAGCTAAGACTTGTGCTTTGCAATGCGGCATCATGCACCGCTTTGAGTGAGCTTTTTGAAGCGATATCTTGCCAGCCGCTCAGATTCATGGTACTGCTTGACAACATACGCTTTGATTCAGATGAAGCGGACACGTTGCTCAGCACGCTTGAGTGTACCAAGCTGTTGCCGAAAAATGTACTGCTTTGCGCTACCTCACGCAGTAGAGGTGAAGAACGCAATTTCCCGCTGTGCATAACGATGCCATATCCGACATTGAATGACTTTGTCGATATAATAAGCGAAATACTTTCTCAATATGATGTGCGAATACAAAGTGAACTCATACGCAGCCGCTGCATAGATTATCAGGCAGAAGCAAAAGAGAAGCTGTCACTTTCCGCCGCCAAGCGTATTGCAGATGAATATATAAAAAAACAAGGAGGCTTTTATGCAGATATATAATACAATGACGCGCCGCAAGGAAGAGCTCGTTCCCTTAAATCCCGGCAAAATAGGAATGTATGTATGCGGACCCACAGTTTATAACTTTTTCCATATAGGCAATGCTCGTCCGTTCGTCGTGTTTGACACGATGCGTCGCTATCTTGAGTTCTGCGGCTATGATGTAACATTCGTCCAGAACTTCACCGACATTGACGACAAACTTATCCGCAAGGCAAACGAAGAAGGCAGCACAGTGCCCGAAATAGCCGAAAGATACATCAAAGAATACTATATCGACGCTGACGCACTGGGCGTTGAGCGTGCTTCATGCAATCCCCGAGCAACACAGCATATCGACGAGATAATAGCACTCGTACAGAAGCTGATCGACGCAGGCCACGCCTATGCCGCTTCCAACGGCGATGTTTATTTCTCCGTAAGAAGCTATCCTGCTTACGGCAAGCTCTCCGGTCAATCGATAGAAAGTCTGGAAAGCGGCGCAAGAATCGACCCCACCGAACAAAAGCGTGACCCGTTGGATTTTGCGCTTTGGAAAGGCGCAAAGATAGGCGAACCATACTGGGAAACACCCTGGGGCAAAGGCAGGCCCGGCTGGCATATCGAATGTTCGGCAATGAGCATGAACATACTGGGTGAAACATTTGATATTCACGCAGGCGGTCAGGACCTCATATTCCCCCATCATGAAAACGAGATAGCTCAAAGCGAAGCCTCAACTGGCAAGCCTTTCGCAAAATATTGGATGCACAACGGCTATATAAACGTAAACAACCAGAAAATGTCAAAGAGCTTGGGTAACTTCCTGCTCGTTCGTGATATTGCCAAGGAATTTGACCTTGAAGCCGTTCGTATGTTCCTTTTGAGCGCTCATTACCGCAATCCCATCAACTTTTCTCGCGACCTCGTTGAGCAGGCGGCAACAGGCCTTACACGCCTCCGCACCGCAAGAGAACGCCTTGATGCTGCACCAAGAAGCGAAGAAACCACTCAGGCTGATACCGATTTCATTGAAGCCGTCAACGGCTATCGCAAGTCATTCTGCGAAGCTATGGACGATGACCTCAATACAGCAGACGCACTCGGTGTGCTCTTTGAGTTTGCTCGTGCAACAAACACATTCGTTTCCGAGCCGCACAACATCGAATCCATCAACACAGCAAAGAAACTGTTCGACGATATAACGAACATATTCAGCATTTTGAGAAATAAAGACGGCGAAGAGTTCCCCGAAGAAGCACTTGCGCTCTTAAACGAGCGAAGCGAAGCACGAAAGAGTAAAAACTGGGCAAGAGCTGATGAGATCAGAGAACAGCTTAAAGAAATGGGCTATGCTGTTGAAGACTCAAAGGACGGCGCAAAACTCAAAAAATTGTAATTTACCGATGACAAATACAAAAAAGGATTTCTAAATGAAAAAACGCATTATTCTTTCCGTTATCTTAGCGGTGTTGTTCATCCTCACCGCAATACCGATAAATCTTTCTTTAGCACAGGAGTTCCCTACTCAAGGCGTTACTCTTGAGCTTATATACTTCCGTCAAAGCCCTCTGCCTGCATCTGTGCCGAGGGTGAAAGGCTGTGAAACGATAGCTCAAGGCGAAAACGTGACTGTACTTTGCGAATCCGACGGTTTTTATCTTCTCAAGTATAACGGCTACTATGGCTTCGCGCGCATGAAAGACATAGAGCTCATTGGATCAGCAACGCCTAAGCCTACAGCAATACCTATACAAAAACCAACAGCAACGCCTACGCTCAAGCCTACGGCAACAATAGTTCCTAAAGCAACACCCACGCCGAATACTTCTTCCGGCGACTTGGTCTTCTATACTCGTGCATACAGCGCAGGTACGCTCGAAAAAGTGTATTTCCGTGTCAATCCCACTTCGGCAACAACTCCGAGAGTAAGCGGATGCGAAACAATCCCCAAAGGCAAGGAAGTCATCGTACTCGGCATAAACGGTGATTTCTACTACATCACCTATAATGGTCATTATGGTTATGCAAGAACGCAGGATATCCGTGTTTACGGTCCTTCCGAAACGACAATAGCTCCCATGCAGACCTCCGCTTCCACGCCTAAGCCTACGGCAACACCTTCTCACTCTTCAAATTCGTCCGTTGCGTTTTATGAAGATAAATACAGCGGTGCAACAAAAGAAAAAGTGTATTTCCGTGTCAACCCCACTTCGGCAACAACTCCGAGAGTAAACGGATGCGACACCATCGCAAGCGGCAAAGATGTTATCGTGCTCGGTCAAAGCGGTAATTTCTATTACATCACCTATAATGGATATTACGGTTTTGCCAGGAAGCAGGATATCCGTGTTTACGGCATATATGTGCCGCCGACACCCACTCCAGCACCCACCGCAAAACCCACAACTGCACCAATACCCTCTTCATATTCGCTCACAAGCGAAGAAAAAGAGCTTTGGAATTCCGTTCCGTCACGCCTGATAGCGGCAGCAAAAAAGAATTCCGATGCAAAGGGCTGGATATATATTCCCGGCACGAAGACCATAAACTACCCGATAATGTATGGTGATAATTACTATTATTCCGACCATACCATAGACCGCAAGGAGGCTGTTCAGGGTTCGATATATCTCCATGTAAACCGCTTTGCAAATATTAATGTCATATCGGGGCATAACAGCCGCAAATCAAAAACCATGTTCCATGAGCTCCACCACATTCAGGCAAGACTTATTGGCAAGAGCAAGTGTGAATATTGCGGCACAAGCGTTTCATACATAGATCCGAACAAAACCATATTCAATATTTCCTATGGCGGTTACAGCGTATGGCAGCTTTTTGCAATGTATGAGACGGATGAAGACGAAAGTAAAGATGTTCTCAAATACAATATGCAGCATCCCGACCTTGAAGGTTCGAGTCGCACTTCCTGGATAAACTATCAAATTTCACGCTCACAAGTGGATTTCAATGTTAAAGTAGGCAATGAGCCGCTTGCAGTTCTAGTCACCTGCGGCGACTATTATGACTCGGCCACAGCTCAGTCAAGGCTGTATATGTTCCTGAAAGCATTATATTAAGCATTAAAAAGCGGAGGGTTTAATCCTCCGCTTTCTTCATGGTTTTGCATGTTTTTTTCCTGTTTTGACTTTGCCCTGAAGCTCACTCACGGGCGGTTGCTCATTCTTCTCAAAATGCTGTTTATGATTACTTTGAGTACCATGAGTCTCGCTCGGGTCAGGGCGGCGCATACCTGCTTTTGCCATGCCTAATCTCCTTTACACATCATTGTTTTTTATTGAATGTTTCTTAGCATTACGGTTTTGATTCTGATTTTCTCTTGTAATAGGCGTCTGCCAATTACATTTTTCCATGCTTGCTCTTTTATTATCTATCTGTCCGTCCTTTGGCATATAAATCACCTCCTTCCAATAGCATTTGCACAAATGCGCTCATAAATGCTCATAAAGCCACATCTCGATTTTTTTCACACAAAAAGCCTGCGCATATGCACAGGCTTTTATTGTTAAACGATTTGAATTTACTTGATTTCGACTGTTGCGCCAACTTCTTTGAAAGCTGCTGCGATCTTTTCGCATTCTTCCTTGGAAGCGCCTTCCTTGAGGGGCTTGGGAGCGGAATCGACGAGTTCCTTTGCTTCCTTGAGGCCGAGACCTGTCATTTCGCGAACAACCTTGATAACCTTGATCTTTTCGGGACCGACATCCTTCAAGATTGCATCGAACTCTGTCTTTTCTTCTGCTGCTTCTGCTGCACCACCTGCTGCTGCAACTACAAC
>JAFSFN010000143.1 GCA_017435185.1 Clostridia bacterium
AACGTTGGCGTGTCGCTTGATGTCATATTCAAAATGTGCGAGGTCTTGAATATTACGCCAAAAGAACTTTTTGATTTCAGATGAACAAAAAATGCTCTCTTCATTGTCGGAAGAGAGTATTTTTTATCTCTTTGACATATAAGGAGCGAGTTTGACTGTATTAAAAAAAAGAATGGGTGGTTTTTGACATATTCGGTTGAATAATCAACGCTGTTATGTTAACATTAAAATGATTTTTCGGTGGAGGAAAACAGTGTTGGTTTGCTGCTGCGGAAAAGAGAATAATTCAGTTACGAACCCCTGCTCAGGAGCGGCATTTGTGTGCTGTTCGTGAAAAGGGGCTTAATATTTTTGAGCGGAGGTTGCTTTTAACATGAAAAAAGTCGGCGTCATAATGGGCAGTGACAGCGATCTGCCGGTGGTCGAATCAGCCATCAAGTCGCTTGCCTCTTACGGTATAGAAAGTGAAGTTCGCATAATGTCAGCTCACAGAACACCCGGCATAGTTGCCGAGTTTGCGTCAAAGGCGGAGGAAAACGGTTTTGGTGTCATAATTGCGGCAGCGGGCAAGGCGGCTCATTTGGCAGGCGTTATAGCCGGGCACACAACGCTTCCCGTTATCGGTATACCCATAAAGTCATCCACGCTTGACGGTCTTGATGCTTTGCTTGCAACAGTGCAGATGCCGTCGGGCATACCCGTTGCGACGGTTGCTATAAACGGTGCTGAAAATGCCGCTATATTGGCTGCGCAGATATTGGCAGTGAGTGACAGGGAAATTGCGGACAAGCTCAAGGCAGGACGCAAAGCAATGGCTGAAGCAGTAATGAAAAAAGATGCTGCGCTCACAAACGGAGGCAAAAATTAATGGAAAGATGCAAACTGCATGAAGAATGTGGTGTATTCGGTATATACAGCAATGATAATATAGATGTTGCGGGCAGTGCGTACTATGCGCTCTATGCTTTGCAGCACAGAGGTCAGGAAAGCTGCGGCATAGCTGTTTGTGATGACGGCATAATTCGCGGCTACACAGACAACGGTCTTGTAAACGATGTGTTCACATCAAACGTGCTGTCAGAACTTGGCGGCGGACAAATGGCGGTAGGACATGTGCGCTACGGCACAGATAAAGACCATTCGCGCGGCAGTTCACAGCCGATCATAATCACCCACATAAAGGGCAATATGGCTCTGTGCAATAACGGCTCGCTCACAAACTATGCCGAGCTTCGTGAAGAACTTGAAATGAACGGCGTCATATTCCGTTCAGTCGGTGATGCCGAAGTTATCGCAAGCGTTATAGTCGGTGAACGCTTAAAAAGCTGTTCAATTGAGGACGCAGTATGTGAGGCAATGTACAGGCTCAAGGGCGCATATTCAACCGTCATCATGTCGCCCACAAAGCTCATGGGTATGCGTGACCCCTACGGTTATCATCCTTTGTGCATCGGCAAATTGGAAAACAGCTACATACTCACATCCGAGACCTGCGCTCTTGACAGCATCGGTGCGACTTTCGTGCGAGATGTAGAGCCGGGCGAGCTGGTCGTTATAGACAAAGACGGCATAAGAAGCATAAAAACTCACTGCGGCACAAAGCCACAGTCATTGTGCGTGTTTGAATTTGTATATTTTGCACGCCCCGATTCGGTAATAGACGGCAGCAGTGTTCATGAAGCAAGAATGCGTGCAGGTGCATTCTTGGCAAAACAGGAAAAGATAGATGCCGATATGGTAATAGGCGTTCCTGATTCGGGCATAGACGCAGCCATCGGCTATGCTCAGGAAAGCGGAATCCCCTACGGTCTCGGCTTCCTTAAAAACAAATATATCGGCAGAACATTCATTCAGCCCACACAGGCAGACAGAGAAAACAAGGTCAGAATAAAGCTCAACCCCATTGCAACGACGGTTGCGGGCAAGCGTGTTGTCATGGTAGACGATTCTATCGTTCGAGGCACGACTTGTGCAAGAATAGTGCGTTTGCTCAGAAACGCAGGCGCAAAAGAGGTGCATGTGCGTGTAACCGCACCGCCGTTTAAGTATCCATGCTACTTCGGAACAGACGTTCCCGAGCCCAACGCACTCATTGCAAACCGTTTTGGCAATAATGCTGACCTTGCAAAAGAGCTTGGAGCGGATTCTGTGGGCTTCATAACGGTCGAGAATGTGGCGAAGATAGCAAAGGACTGCAACTTGAAGTTCTGCACAGGCTGTTTCACGGGCGAGTATGCCTGCGAACCTCCTGTAAAGGCAAAAAAGAACAAATACTCAAAAAAGATAAGCGAGGGAGAGAAGAACTAAAATGAAAAGCTTTTCCGAAAGTTATACAAAAGCCGGCGTTGATATCACGGCAGGCTACGATTCAGTAAAACTCATGAAGGGTCATATTGCAAAGACGCTTACAAGCGGCGTTTGCTCCGATGTCGGTGGCTTCGGTGGCCTCTTTAAGCCCGATATCAGCGGCATGGAAGAGCCTGTTTTGGTAAGCGGTACAGACGGCGTCGGCACAAAGCTCAAACTTGCCTTTTTGATGGACAAGCATGACACGGTCGGCATAGACTGCGTTGCAATGTGCGTGAACGACATAATCTGCTGCGGCGCAAAGCCCTTGTTCTTCCTTGACTATATCGCCTGCGGCAAGAACTATCCCGAAAAGATAGCTCAGATAGTATCGGGCGTTGCTGAGGGCTGTGTGCAGTCAGGTGCTGCGCTCATAGGCGGCGAAACTGCGGAAATGCCCGGTTTTTACCCAATCGATGAATATGACCTTGCAGGTTTTGCTGTAGGTATGGTCGATAAGAAAAAGATAATAGACAACAAAACGGTAAAAGAGGGCGATGTCATAGTTGCGCTTCCCTCAAGCGGCGTTCATTCAAACGGCTTCTCGCTCGTGCGTAAAGTGTTCGACATAGAGAATAAGGGCCTTGACCGCTATGAGAGCGAACTTTCGATGTCTTTGGGCGAAGCATTGCTTACACCTACACGCATATATGTAAAGCCCATGCTTGCACTCATTGATGAAGTTTGCGTAAAGGCTGTTTCCCACATCACGGGCGGCGGCTTCTATGAGAATATCCCCCGCAGTATACCCGAGGGTTATGAAGTGCACATCGACAAGAGCAGTCTTAAAATACTGCCTATATTCGACCTTTTGCAGAAAGTCGGCAACATACCCGAGCGTGATATGTTCAACACATTCAACATGGGCGTCGGCATGAGCACAGTCGTAAGCGAAGCTGATGCAGACAAGGCTGTAAGCATACTTAAAGCAAACGGTGTTGACGCATATGTTATGGGCCGCATCGCAAAGGGCAGTGAGGGCGTAGTAATATGCTGAACATAGCTGTGCTTGTATCGGGCGGCGGCACGAATTTGCAGGCTTTAATCGATGCACAGCAAAGCGGCACAATAAAGAGCGGCAAAATAGCGCTTGTCGTTTCAAGCAACAGTAATGCGTATGCGCTTGAAAGAGCAAAGAATAACGGCATAGAAACAGTTGTTATAGAAAAGCGGGGCGCAGAGTTTGAAGCGGAACTTGTGAAAACACTTGAGGCACACGATATAAGCGTTATAGTGCTTGCGGGCTTTATGCGTATACTCAGCGGCGATTTTACCGCCAGGTATGCGGACAGGATAATAAATGTTCATCCGTCGCTCATTCCGTCATTCTGCGGCAAGGGCGCATATGGCCTGAAAGTGCATGAAATGGCGCTTGAATACGGCGTTAAGGTGACCGGTGCGACAGTGCATTATGTAAACGAGATACCCGACGGCGGAAGCATAATATTGCAGAAGGCCGTTGAAATACAGGAGGGGGACACGCCCCAAGTTTTGCAGAAGCGTGTCATGGAACAGGCAGAATGGAAAATTTTGCCTCAAGCGACAGAGCTGGTCTGTCAGAAATGGAGCGAGAAATAATGAAAATAAGTGAGCTTTTGAAGAACAATACATATCCCGGACGAGGAATAGTCATCGGCTATACCAAGGACGGCAAAAAGAGTGCGATTGCCTATTTTATAATGGGCAGAAGCGTTAACAGCAGAAACCGTGTATTCCTTGAGAATGGCGACGATGTTATGATAAAGGCTTTTGATGAGAGCAAACTGAGCGACCCCAGCCTTGTCATATACTCACCCCTGCGTGTTCTTGATGAAAAGACGATAGTCACAAACGGCGACCAGACCGACACTGTTTATGAAGGTATGAAAGCAGGCGGCACATTTGAAGGAGCTTTGCGAACTCGTATGTATGAGCCCGATGAGCCCAACTATACACCGAGAATAAGCGGTATCGTTTCCAAGGACGGATATAAGCTCTCCATTTTGAAGTATTCGCAAGGTACCTGCCTGCGTGAGACTTTTGATTATGAGCCCCTTTGCGGCACAGGTCATTTCATTCACACCTATAAGTGCGACGGCAATCCCATCCCCACATTTGAGGGTGAGCCCAATGCGGTCGAGATAGCAGACGATGCGGCTTCATTTGCAAAAGAAATATGGGAGTCCCTCAATGAGGACAATAAGGTGTCCCTCCTTGTTCGTTACACGGATAATGAAACAATGGAAAAAGAAACTGTTATCATCAACAAGAATAAGTGAGTGAAAGGAAAGACCTGAATATGAAAGAGATAGAACTCAAGTACGGCTGTAAC
>JAFSFN010000144.1 GCA_017435185.1 Clostridia bacterium
CTCGCTCAAGAACGAGTTCTTGAGCGAAACTTAAAAAACGAAGCCTTTAGCCGAATAACAAACCGAGAAATTGGGACGCAATGACCACGAACACGAGTGAGATGGGATATGTTGCGGCGTATGCCGAAGCAACGGAATCGCTGTCGGTGACGGATATGAGCGTTCCCAAGGCGGGAGTGCTTGTCATGCCGCCGCAGATACAGCCGAGAGTGTTTACTATGTCGAGCTTAAACACCTTGCGGGCAAGGAAGTAGCCGACTATCATGGGAATGAGTGTCATTGCCGCACCGATAAGGAACAGTGCAACGCCGCGTTCCGCCAGGACTGCGATGAAGCCCTTGCCTGCGCTCATACCTGCGCCGAGCAGGAAAAGTGCAAGACCGAGTTCACGCATGACCTTGAGCGTGGTGGTGGGGGGTGTGAGTGAAACATTGCCCACCTTGCCGAAGTGACCGATTATGAGGCCGACGAGCAAAGGACCGCCCGATGTGCCGAGGCTGAATGATGCGCCGCCCGGAAGGGGTATGACTATCTTGCCGATAAGCACGCCGAGGAATACTGCAAGAGCGAATGTTGTGAAGCCGAACGAGTCGAAAGTAAAGGGCTTCTTGCCGTTTTTATCGGCAGATGCTGTCTTGGTTTCAAGCTGTTTTTCGAGAAGGGCTGCCTCTTTCTTGATGTCAACTCTGAGTATTTTGGGCATGAGCTGAACAAAGAGAACAACGCCGATTACGCCGAAAGGATAGGCGATTCCGTAGCCTACGGAAGCCATTGAAGCCTCGCCGCCTGTTGATTCTATGGCCGCCGCAAGACCCGGTGTGCTTGTAAGTGCGCCTGACATCATGCCCGCAGAGAGGTCTGTCGGGATCTTGAAGACTACTATTGAAAGCACGCAGGTGAGCGCACCCAAGATTATTATGACAAAGCCGAGTATTACATATGAAAGCGCCTTGCTCTTGAAGTTTCTGAAAAACGTGGGGCCTGCAATCAGACCGACCGATGTGACGAATGCGGCAAGGCCGAAATCCTGAACTATTTTAGGGACTTCAATCCCAAAATGACCGAATACGAGTGCAACCAAAAGTATACCCGATGTGCCGAGCTGGAGACCTGCTATCTTGATACTGCCCAAAAGATAGCCTAAAAGTGCGACAACAAATATTGTGACTACTTGATTGCTCATGAGAAATGAAATTATTGTATCCATAACATCTTACCCCCAATCTTGGATATATTAGCACTTTAATATTGATTTGTAAATCACAAAAGCAAAAAAATGCCAATAAAAAGGGGCGAAAGCCCCTTTAATGAAATTATTGCTTATCAGGCAAAACATACTTGTCTGCATATGCCTTGTAGTCTGCTTCAAACTGGGGCTGACCCGAGGTTTTGAGCTCACGGAGATAGCGGTGAGTATCGACCTTGTTTGACTTTAAGCGTATTGTGCAGACAGCGATGTTTGAGCACTGGTCGGATGTACGCTCATAATTATTGAGCAAGTCGGAGTGTATGAAGCCTAGCTCTATGGTGCAAAGTCCCTGCTGCAATCTTTCGATATGGCGGGCCTTGAGCTGTTCGGAGAGTGTGTCGATGACCTGCTCAAGCGGCTCGACCTTGGCGGCAAGACCTGAATCGCCATTTTCAAATGCACGCACAGTCATGTCAACGACTTCTAAAAGTGCATCTTCGACGACCTTGAGCTCGGATTGTGCTTCTTTGGAGAAAGAAATATCCTTGACATGGAGCTCTTTTGCAACATCAACGATGTTAACGGCATGGTCGCTCATGCGCTCTAAATGTCCTATAGTGTGAAGTATGCGAGCTATTTCATTGTTGTCGGAATCCAAAAGGTCCTTGTTGCTCAGTTTGACAAGGAATGTGCCGAGCTTGTCTTCATAGCGGTCAACTATGTTTTCAATGTCTATGACCTTTTCGGCAAGGCGTTCATCAAACTGGTGTATGGTCTGTATTGCACAGTGTATTGCGTCAGCTGACATATGCGCCATCTCGATCGTCTTATTACGGCACTCCTGAACCGCAAAAGCAGGGGAGTTGAGCAGGCGCTCGTCGAGAAATTTTGCCTTTTCCTGCTTGTCCCTTTTTATTGCCGGTGCTGAGAGCGAGCCATTCAAGCTGTTTTGTGAACGGAAAGAGCAGGATCGTGGTAGCAATGTTGAATATACTGTGGCAAATTGCTATGTCCGCAGGTGATACAAATGTGCTTACGAATGCGAAATCGAATATTCCGTGGAGTACGTAGAAAAGTGTGAGCCAAATCAGTGTACCTATTATATTGAAGTAAATATGTACATATGCGACTTTCTTTGCGTTCTTGTTTGCGCCGACAGAAGAAATGAGTGCCGTTATACATGTGCCGATATTCTGACCCATAATGATGGGTATGGCCATTGAGTAGGTAATGCCGCCTGTGAGCGAGAGTGCCTGCAGTATGCCGACGGAAGCGGACGAACTCTGAAGGAGCGCAGTAAATAACGCACCGACCACTACGCCGAGTATCGGATTGTTGAACGCCGTGAGTGCCTGCTGAAATTCGGGTATGTCTTTAAGCCCCGAAACAGCATCACTCATGAAGTCCATGCCGAACATGAGTATCGCAAAGCCGATGCAGATACTGCCTGCGTCACGCTTCTTGTCTTTCTTCGCGAACATTATGAGCAGTATGCCGATGAACGCTACTATCGTGGCAAGTGTGTCGGGCTTGAAAAGCTCAAGCAGTATGTTGCCGCCCGAATCTATCTCAACAAGGCTCAAAATCCATGCCGTTACGGTCGTACCGATGTTTGTGCCCATGATGACGCCTATTGTCTGGCCAAGCTGCATTATGCCCGAGTTGACAAGACCTACAAGCATAACTGTTGTTGCCGACGATGACTGGATGATCATCGTTATTACCAGACCAAGCAAGAATGCCTTGAGACGGTTTGAAGTCATTTTCCTGAGTATCTGTTCGAGCTTGCCGCCCGCCATCTTCTCAAGTCCCGACGACATGACATTCATTCCGTAAAGAAAGAGCGCCAGACCACCCAAAAGTTTGCAAATGTCAAAAATGTCCATAGTGATTTTCCTCCATGGACAATACAGTAAACCTCAAATGTTAGATTTGAAGGCGAATTTTTGTAAAATGTAGGTAAAAATACCGGACCGGGGTGTGGGGTAGAACCCTACTAATTCTTTCCGAGCAGGTTTTCCACTCGCCAGAGTGCATCGCTTGGCAGGAGTGCTTTTATGCGTGTACCGCCCTCTTCGTGGGCTTCCTCGAGTATGCGGCCTTCACTGCGAATGAGGGACACTGCTTCATACTTTGAGTAGGGAATGAGCACATCTATCTTGGTATGCAGAGATGAAAGCTCTCTTTCGATGGCCTGTTCAAGTTCATCGGTACCGATGCCGCAGAGTGCGCTTATCGTAACAGAGCCGGGCTTTGGATGAAGTTCGGCTTTTTGTTCGTCCGTCAATGCATCGAGCTTGTTATACACATTTATGCGCTTGGTGTCGATGACGCCGAGCGTAGTGAGTACATCTTCGACCACCTGCATCTGTGTTTCAAAATAGGAAGAAGAGCAGTCTATCACATGGAGTATGAGGTCTGCATTTTTGACTTCTTCGAGGGTGGACTTGAATGCTTGTACAAGGTCATGGGGCAGCTTGTTTATGAAGCCGACGGTGTCGGAGAGCAATATTTGCGTGCCGCCGTTGAGAGTTACCTGCCTTAAAACAGGGTCAAGCGTTGCAAAGAGCATATCCTGCGCAAGCACATCAGCGCCTGAAAGCAGATTCAAAAGAGTTGACTTTCCTGCGTTTGTATAACCGACAAGTGCAACGATGGGTGTTGAATTTTTCTCCCTTGTACCGCGGCGAAGCTCACGCTGTTTGGCCACTTCTTTTATTTCTTCTTCAAGCTCGTATATTCTGCGGCGTATGCGTCGGCGGTCTATCTCGAGCTTCTTTTCGCCGGGACCCCTTGTGCCTATACCGCCGCCGAGACGGGAAAGGGCAAGACCCTGCCCCAAAAGGCGGGGAAGCCTGTATTTGAGCTGTGCAAGCTCGACTTGCAGCTTGCCCTCGCGTGATTGGGCACGAGTGGCGAATATGTCGAGTATGAGCTGTGTCCTGTCGATAACTCTTGCGCCGAGTATATCCTCAAGATTGCGTATCTGTATTGCGCTGAGTTCATCGTCGAATATGAAAAGGTCAGCTTCAAGCTCACTGCCCTTGAGCGAGAGTTCTTCCGCTTTGCCGCTTCCGATATATGTGGCGTTGTCGATAGTGCGCTTGCGCTGGAGGTGGGAATATACAACTTCTGCACCGGCGGTCTTTGCAAGCTCCTTGAGTTCGGCAAGCGTGTCATAGCCGTCGCTGTTGTCCATGCCGACAAGTATCGCACGTTCTTTTTCTTCTTCGGAATCTATTGCCGCTGTCTTGAGTCTGTTGTCGGCAAGCGTTATTTCGTTCAAAAGCGTGGCGTGCGGAAGTTTATACGGACGTAGTGGACCGTGAGTGACGATTTGTTGACCATCGGCGGTCTTTTCGCCCAAGAAAGCGGCGTAGAATGAAGTCATCTCGCCGTTTGACTTGACTCCGAGTGCCGCCATGGAATCGAGCTTGACACTTTTCAATGTGCCGATATCAACGCCCGAAAGCCTACCGTCGCCGTTGGTGTGTGTGTGTATGCAACGTATGCCGCATAACCTGTCAATATTGCGTACAAGGCGCATCTGCGTAAAACTTGCTTTGCCCATATCGCCTATGGTGACATCGACTATTCTGCCGTCACGAGATATGCAGATGAGTATTTCACGATTAAGCGCGGCGGTTACTTCTGCCATGAAGGACAAAACTTCAAACGATACGAATTCATCGCCTGTCAGCTTTACATCGTAAAGCGCCGAAAGCGACTGAAGCACCGTGTTTTTTATTCCTGTTATGTTTCCGTTTACTTTGTTTGTCATAACTTAAAGTATAACACACGGTGAGCTTTTTTACTACGGGTGCGAGCATTATCAGCGCCGTCAGATTCGGAAGCGCCATTATGCCGTTTGCCGCTTCGCCCACCTGCCACACAAGCGAAGCGTCGAGTACTGCGCCTGCTGTCGTGAACAGCGGAAAAATAATTTTATATACGAAAAGACTTCTTTCACTGAATATGAAAGCACAGCATTTCATGCCGTAAAGAGACCAGCC
>JAFSFN010000145.1 GCA_017435185.1 Clostridia bacterium
GTGCTTCATAATCCATCTTGTGCATAACAAGGGGGATTGTAGCGAGTGTGAGAAGTTCAAAGAAGAGATACATGCTTTCAAGGTTGGCGGCAAGCGCAACGCCTGCCGTTGCCGCATACGAGAGCAGGAAGAAAGCAAAGAACTTGCGTTTATGTTCTTCGTGCTTCATATAGTCGAAAGCATATATTGTTGTTATGGGCCATAATATGGCGATTATTGCTCCGAAAATGCGCGACATTCCGTCTACACGCAGGGCAAATGACAGTTTATCGGTGAATGACAGTATCGCAAGTGCTTCGTTTGCGGGAGCAAACAAAAGCAAAACGCCGATGAATATGCTGTTTATGAGCACCGTCGCAAAAACGAAGCAACGGCGAAGCTTTATGTTCTCAAAAGCGTTAAAAGAGAGACATAATGCTGCGATTATGGGGAATATGATGGGCAACAGATAGAAAAAACCATTTAATATCATACGAAAAGCCCTCCTGCGACGGATGCGGCAAGCGAATTAAATACATTGGGGAATGTACCTGCTATGAGAACGAATGCTGACATCAATATTATCGGAACTGTCATATATGCGTTAGGCTCAATTCTTTCTTCTTTTGAGACTGTTTTACCTGCAAAGAAAGCGTCAGCCGTTATCGGAAGCAGATAGAAAGCGGTAAGAAGCGCACTGATAAGCAATACGCCTATGCCGACCATGCCCAAAACATCCATCTCCATTGCGCCTGAAAGCAGATTCCACTTTGCGGCAAAACCGCCAAGGGGCGGTATCCCTATCAATGAGAGGGACAAAAGTGTGAAGCAGGTCATTATAATAGGCATTTTCTTACCCAAACCGTACAGCTCGTCTGTGCGTACGATCCCGCTTTGATGAATCACTGCGCCTGCGCATAGGAATAAACCTGCCTTTGTTACGGCATGGAAGAGAATCTGGAGTATTGCACCGCAAAAACCCTGTACATTAAGAAGCATAAGCCCAAATATCACATAGGAAAGCTGACTTACGCTGGAATAGGCAAGCCTTTTTTTGAAGAGTTTTTCCTTATATGCAAGCATTGAACCCATGAATATGGTGAATATTGCAAGTATGAGCATTGTTGTTTGAGCATAAGTTTCTCGCACAGCGTCTGCACCAAATACGAAAAAAGTACTGCGGATAATGCCCAAAATACCTGCTTTGGTGATTATTCCCGACAAAACTGCACTTGCAGGAGCGGGTGCTTCGGGGTGAGCCGTGGGCAGCCACTGTGAAAGCGGAAACATACCTGCTTTGCACGAGAAGCCCAAAACCATTAAAAAGTATGCAAGAGTGTTGCTTGTGTCTATGCTTTTGATTCCGCCGGCAGAAAATGGTGCAAAAACACCTTCGCCGCAAAGCATCATACCAAAAAGTGCAAGGCCTGCTCCGAATACGGAGAACCCCAAATATTTGAAAGCGGCTTTTCGGGACGCTTTTGTTCCCGTGTGAAGTACGAGAGGGAAGGAACAGAGTGTCATTGCTTCATAGAAGAGATAGAAGGTGAGCATATTTCCGGCAAAACACAAGCCCATAAGCGATGCGAGAGTTAAAAGCGAAAACGCAAAGAGCTTTGACTTGTTTTCATCGTGCTTTGTATACTCAAATGCAAAAATGAGCGAAAGCGAGAATACTGCCGAAACAAGTATTGCCATGAAAAATGACAATGTACTTGCAGAAAGCGTGAGCTTCATAGTATCAGTAAATTCTGCAATGGTTAATGTGCCGTCGCAGTAAAATACGTATGCTATTGAAACAAGAAATGTGATTATAACCGCAAACGATGTTAAAACCGTAAGGCGACAAGATTTAGGTTTGAATATAAATATTACCAAGCTGAAAAACAGCGGCAATAAAACAGCAAGGAGCATTGCTAAATTATTCATATTGCTGTTCCTCCCAAAAGAGAAAGTCCTGTGTTTATTACTTCCGAAACGGGTATGCAGCATATTCCCATTATGACTATGAGAGCCATGAGTATGGGAGCGGCAATGTTGTATGCCGTGTTCTTTTTCTTTTCGCCTTTAACCATGAACTCTGAAGGCGTCCATATAGCAATGACTGCCGGTATATAATAAAGTGCATTCAAAACCGAGCTTGCGGCAAGTGCAATAAGAGTGAACCATTGTTTGTTCGGGTTGAGCATGACGGCTGCTTCTGCAAACATATATTTTGCCATGAAGCCGCCGAGCAAAGGTATGCCGACCATTGAAAGCGCACCGAGTGTGAATGCAATACCTGAGAGCTTTGATGTTCGAGCACTGCCGCGCAGACGATAAAGGCTCTTTTCATGACCCTGAACTTCGCTCAAACGTGAAGCGGAAGCAAAGAGAAGGGGCTTTGTTACTGCATGAACTATTATTTGATACACTGCGGCTGTCATGCCCACATCTGAGCCAAGCCCCATTCCCATGAACACATAACCTATTTGTGCAACCGATGAATAGGCAAGCATACGCTTTATATGTTCTTCGTGCATTGCCTTGAGTGAAGCATATATCATACCGCCTATGCCGAATATAAACATGATGTTTGTGACATTGAGTGTGCGCACGAGTTCTATTGAGAATACTGAGTAGAATATCTTTATGAGCAACACTATATAGGCCTTGAGCACAAGGCCTGAGAGTATTGAGCTTGATGCGGTGGTAGCTCCTCCGTGAGCAAACGGAAGCCA
>JAFSFN010000146.1 GCA_017435185.1 Clostridia bacterium
AACCAGCTTTCGCGTGCATAGTAGATGAGCGGTGTGTCACAGCGCCAGCAGAACGGATAATTATGCTCAAATGAGGGTGCCGCAAAGAGCTTACCGCTTTCTTTGAGTGCTTCCAAAATGGGTTTGTCGGCATCCTTGACGAAAGTGCCGTCCCAGGGAGTACCGCCGCACAGATTGCCGCTCGGGTCAACGAGCTGAATGAAGGGCAAATCGAAAGAACGACCTACTCGTGCGTCATCTTCGCCGAATGCGGGCGCAATGTGAACGATACCCGTACCGTCGCTTGTGGAGACATAATCATCGCATACGATGCGGTGACCGTCCTTCTTACCGCAAGCCTCTTTTGTACATTCAAAGAGGGGGATATAGCGGCGGCCGACAAGCTCACTGCCGGGGAATTCGTTGATGATGGTTATATCTTCCTCACCCAGAACGGAGGGAATAAGGTCTTTTGCGAGAATAAACACTTCGCCGCCGTGGTTGACACGACAATAGGTGACATTTTCGTTTACACAGAGAGCGACATTGCTCGGAAGTGTCCAGGGCGTTGTTGTCCATGCAAGATAGCTTGCTTCTTCGTCTGCACACTTGAAACGGACGGTTGCGGAGGTCTCTTTGACATCTTTATAACCCTGAGCGACTTCGTGTGAGGAAAGTGCTGTTCCACAACGGGGGCAGTAGGGGACTATCTTGTGACCTTTGTAGAGCAGGCCTTTATCGTATATGGTTTTAAGAGCCCACCATTCGGACTCGATGTAGTTATCGTGATATGTGACATACGGGTCATCCATATCTGCCCAATAGCCGACACGGTCGCTCATGTGTTCCCACGCTGTTTTATATTTCCAAACGGACTTTTTGCATTCGTCGATGAACGGCATGACACCGTATTCTTCAATCTGCTCCTTGCCGTCAAGACCCAAGAGCTTTTCAACTTCAAGCTCAACAGGCAGGCCGTGAGTATCCCAACCGGCTTTACGCAGAACATCATAGCCCTTCATCGTACGATAACGGGGAATGATGTCTTTCATGGCGCGTGTCAGGATATGACCGATGTGAGGATTGCCGTTGGCTGTCGGAGGACCGTCATAGAATGTGTACGGCTCCTTACCGCGGCTTTTCTCCACGCTTTTTTCAAAGATTTTGTTCTCTTTCCAAAATTCAAGAGTTTCTTTTTCGCGTTCGACGAAATCGAGCGATGTTGATACTTTCTTATACATTATAATTACTCCTTTATCTGCAATTTTATATTATATAGTGAGTATCAGACTTTGTAAACACTTCGATTTTGGTGAAAATGCTCTTTTTTGATGTATTTTCTACAAAAAGTAACAATTCATTTCACCTCATATTCACAATATTATGTTTGAACATGGTGGCAAACTATGTTAGTATAAATGGTGTGTTTTCACGCTAAGGAGGCAAACTTTGAAAAAATTAAAAACACCTTTGATTTACATTGCGCTAATAGCTGTAATAGTTATTATGGTATCAAGCCTTAATTTTGCAGGCGAGAATCCCAAAGACCCTACGGAATACAGTGACTTTATCAAAATGGTCGAATCCGGCGATGTAAAAGTCGTCGAATTGACAGGCGACACACTTGTCGGTTTGAAGTCTGACACTTCGGTGGAATTGAAAAACTTCCCCAAGAGATACGACTTCTATGTTTTTGTTCCGTCGGAAGAAAGATTTTCGAACGATATGGCTGTAATTGCCGCAAAAGCAACGGGCAAGAAAGTTGAAGAGATAACAAGTGCGGATTATGCATTTACATACAATTACAATCCGCCACCGGAAGCCTCGATATGGGAGATAATACTTCCCTACATAATAATCTTCGGTGCTTTCGGCGTGTTCTATTTCTTCCTTATGCGTTCGCAGGGCGGCGGAAACAAGATGATGAGCTTCGGCAAGAGCCGTGCTCGCACAAATATAGACCCGAAGAATCGTGTCACTTTTGCCCAGGTAGCGGGAGCTGATGAAGAAAAGGAAGAACTCAAAGAAGTTGTTGAGTTCATGCGTTCTCCCAAGCGTTTCACCGACATGGGTGCAAGAATACCCAAGGGCGTATTGCTTGTTGGCCCTCCGGGCACAGGTAAGACTTTACTTGCCAAGGCAGTTGCAGGTGAAGCGAATGTTCCGTTCTTCTCCATTTCGGGTTCGGACTTTGTTGAAATGTTTGTCGGCGTTGGCGCAAGCCGTGTGAGAGACTTGTTCGGTACTGCAAAGAAGTGCGCTCCTGCTGTTGTGTTTATCGACGAAATAGATGCTGTCGGTCGTCAGAGAGGTGCAGGCCTCGGCGGCGGTCATGATGAGCGTGAGCAGACACTCAACCAGCTCCTTGTTGAAATGGACGGTTTTGCCGTTAATGAAGGTATAATCGTTATCGCCGCAACAAACCGCCCCGACATACTTGACCCTGCGCTTTTGCGTCCCGGCAGATTTGACAGGCAGATAACCGTTTCGTATCCTGATGTCAAGGGCCGTGAAGAAATATTGAAAGTTCATGCAAAGGGCAAGCCGTTTGCAGACGATGTTGATTTGACGGTTGTGGCAAAGCGTACATCGGGCTTTACGGGAGCAGACCTTGAAAATGTACTTAACGAAGCGGCTATATTGGCGGCAAGATTCAAGAAAAAGAAGATATCCATGCTTGAAATTGAAGAAGCCGTTACACGCACCGTTATCGGCCCTGAAAAGCGCAGTCGTGTGATAACGGAAGATGACAAGAAGATAACGGCATATCATGAAGCAGGGCATGCCATTGTTGCACGAATGATGAAGAACTGTGACCCTGTTCATGAGGTCTCGATAATACCTCGCGGTGAAGCCGCGGGCTATACCATGACGATGAGTGATGACGATATGCGTCATATGTCAAGGGGCAAGCTGTTGGATATAATCGCAATGAGTATGGGCGGCCGTGTTGCTGAAGAAGTTAAGCTCGCTGATATTTGCACAGGTGCAATAGGTGACCTTAAACATGCAACTGAGATAGCACGCCGCATGGTCGTTGAATTCGGTATGAGCGACAGCATAGGTCATGTATTCCTTGGCGGAGATTCAGAAGTGTTTATCGGTAAGGACTGGGGACATCAGCGCAATTATTCCGAAGAGGTTGCCGCAAAGGTCGATGCGGAAATACGCCGCATACTTGAAGAACAGCACGACAGAGCAAAGCAGGCCATCATAGAAAATGACGCTGCATTGGAACGTGTTGTGAAAGCACTCATGGAATATGAACGCATAAGCGGCGAAGAGTTTGAAAAACTCTTTAACGGTGAAGAAGTAAACATCACTTCCTACAGTGAAAGAAAGGCAAAGCTCGAAGAAGCTGACCCCGAGGTGCTTAAAGAGGAAGCTGAGCGAGCAAGAAAGGCCGCCGAGGAAGCGGAAAGAATCTTGAGAGAGGCCGAAGAACGGGCAAAGGCTGAAAATAAGGATGGACAACAATAATGACACTTCTTCAAGACGGAAGAAACATAACAAGGGGCGATTATCGCCCCTTTGATTTTCACATCCATTCCGATATGTCAGACGGTACCGATTCGCCGTTTGACATAGTTCGTATTGCGGCGGATTCGGGCGTGGAAATTATTTCGCTTACCGACCATGACAATATAAGCGGCTTGAGTGAAGCAAGACGAGCAGGTAAAGAGCTCAATGTGACGGTCATAAACGGTGTTGAGATAGATACTCAGTTTGATTGTGAACTGCATATATTGGGACTTGGATTTGACAGTGAAAACAGTGCGCTTGCCAAAATGCTCAAAAATGCCGAAGAAGCGAGAAATTATCGCAACCGTTTAATTATAGAGCGGCTTGAAAAAGCAGGAATGCCCGTATCGCAATATATAACTGAAAAAGAAAACGCGACCATAACAAGGCTTAATATAGCGAAAGCAATAATTGCCTGCGGCAAAGCTGAAAAGTTTTCCGAGGCTTTTGAAAAATATCTTGCAAAAGGCAAGGCAGGCTATGTGTTTGTTGAAAGGACGGACAAGCGCAGTGCGATAGAGACCATACATGAAGCAGGCGGTATTGCGGTGCTTGCGCATCCGTGCAAACTCAAATGTGACTACAGAGCGTTGATACACACTCTTGCCGATTACGGCCTTGACGCACTTGAGGTCTATTATCCAACGGCTGATGACGGTCAGATATACGAATTTCTGTCCCTGGCAAAGCAATATTCGCTGTTGGTAAGTTCGGGGAGTGACTATCATGGTCAAAATCGAAAAAATACTCATATCGGCTGTGCATATCGTGCTGAAGAATGTCTGAATGATTTTGCACGAATGGTTATAGAGAAACAATCCCGCTGCTTTGTATGAGAAAACAGGTGCAGTGCTTGTAAAGAACGGCGTGTTTGCAGTATAATAAACTAATTATGGCAGAAATAGTAATCAAAAACTTAACATATGTCTATTCCGATGAGAGCGGCGTTGCGCTTGAAGATATTTCGCTTACCATAAACAGCGGAGAAATACTTGCAATAGTGGGGCATAACGGCAGTGGCAAGTCAACACTTGCCAAGCACATGAATGCACTGCTTTTGCCGTCATCGGGCAGTGTGACTGTTGATGGCATGGATACTTTGAATGATGAGTATACGCTTGATATACGCCAAAAGGTGGGAATCGTGTTCCAAAACCCCGACAATCAGATAGTTACAACTGTCGTTGAGGAAGATGTGGGCTTTGGTCCTGAAAATATGGGCGTGCCGACGGAGGAGATAATCGAGCGTGTCGGTGAAGCACTCAAAGCTGTCAGCATGAGTGATTATGCAAGAAGTGCACCTCATATGCTTTCCGGAGGACAGAAACAGAGAGTGGCCATTGCAGGTGTGCTTGCCATGCGCCCCGAGGTACTCATTCTTGATGAAGCTACGGCGATGCTTGATCCCAAGGGCAGACAGGAAGTGCTCAATATAGTCACAAAGCTCAATAGTGAACTTAAAATGACTGTTGTGATGATAACGCAATATATGGAAGAGGCGGTAATCGCTGACCGTGTTATAGTTATGCATCGAGGAATGATAGTTAAAGACGGAACACCAAAAGAGGTGTTTGCCAACGGAAGTGAAATAGAAAAATACGGCCTTGAACTTCCGCCGATGGCTCAACTTAGGGATGAATTGATAGAAAACGGCGTTGATATACCCAAAGACGCACTGACCATTGAGGAGTTGAATGAAGCATTATGTCCATTGTTGCAGAAAAGCTGACATATGTATATCTTGAAAACAGCTCCAACAGCAATGTTGCCATAGAGGATATAAGCATTGAGATAAAACAAGGCGAATTTTGGGGCATAATAGGGCATACGGGCAGCGGTAAGTCCACTTTGGTACAGCACATGAATGCACTCATGCAGCCTACCTCGGGCAAGATAACCGTCGATGGGCTCGACCCTGCGGAAAAGAAGAACAGGGCGGCAGTGCGCAGAAAGGTGGGGCTTGTTTTCCAATACCCCGAATATCAGCTCTTTGAGGAGACTGTACTTAAAGATATTGCTTACGGTCCACTCAATATGGGATATGATACGCAAACGGCATATGATATGGCTCGTGAGGCAATGACGCTTGTGGGGCTTAATGCGGCAAGGTTTGAAAACAAGTCGCCCTTTGAACTTTCGGGCGGAGAAAAACGCCGTGTGGCAATTGCCGGGACTGTTGCAATGCGTCCTGCGTACCTTATACTGGACGAGCCTATGGCAGGCCTTGACCCGAGGGGCAGAAAATCAGTGATTGATATGCTTGAAAAGCTCAGACGGGAAACAGGCTGTGCAATAATAATGGTCTCTCATTCAATGGACGATATAGCGGCTTGTGCTGATAAAGTGGCGGTGTTGAACAAGGGAAGACTTGTGCTGTGCTCAAGTGTTGACAAGGTGTTTTCGGATACACTCAAACTGCGTAGTATGGGTCTTGATGTTCCTCAGGTTTCTTTGCTTGCGGAAAAGTTGAATGAAAGCGGCATAGAAATGCACAATGCCATATATGATATTGAACAAATGAAAGCATTTGTGCTTGAAAGGATAGGCTCAAGAAGATGATGAGGGATATAACTCTCGGTCAGTATTATAATACGGATTCCGTCATTCATTCGCTTGACCCGAGAACAAAGCTCACACTTACATTCGGATATCTTATACTGATATTTTTGATTAGCAAGATGTGGCTGTTTGCTTTTGCGGCAGCTTTTATTGCCGTAGTCACAATATTGTCCAAAGTACCGTTTTCAATGGTACTCAGGTCGTTAAAACCGATGCGGTGGCTGTTATTGTTTATGTTTGTGCTCAACTTGTTTATGAGCAGAAGCGGAGAGGTTCTTTTTAAGTGGTGGATATTCGAACTTACAACGGGAGGTATCCGTCAGGCGTTGTTTATGACTTTTCGTCTGCTTTTGCTTGTCATGGGAACTTCGCTCATGACTTTTACTACCACTCCGATAGCGTTGACAGATGGTCTTGAAAAACTGCTTGCTCCGCTCAAAAAGATAGGGTTTCCCGCACATGAGCTGGCAATGATGATGACGATTGCGTTAAGATTCATTCCCATATTGCTTGAAGAATCGGACAAAATAACAAAGGCTCAGCTTTCACGAGGAGCAGACCTTGAAAGCGGAAATATAATCAAAAAAGCAAAAAGCATGGTGCCGATACTCGTGCCCTTGTTCATAAGCGCATTTCGCCGAGCCGACGAATTGGCAATGGCAATGGAAAGCCGTTGTTATCACGGCGACGAGGGCAGAACGAGAATGCGTGTGCTGACGCTTAAAAAGTGTGATTTTACAGCCTTTTTGGTGTTTGCGCTTGTATTTGTATCAGTGCTTCTTTTGCAAAACCTAATGGCTTTTTAGAATGGGAGTACACAGCTTGGATATAAGTTCAAAAACGAGAAAAACAGTCATAATTATCGCTTGCATTTTATTGCTTGCGGCTGTTTGTTTGCACTTTATCTCAAACAAAAGTACATCTTTGCAATGGGTGCGCGATGAACTTGCGGCACATTCGATAGAGTTGACAGAAGCTGAAATCATATATGAAGGAAATGCTTCAAATACAGACATACGCTCATTGCTCGTGGCATCGGACGCTTCAATAGAAGCGGCTGTTAAAGCAAGCACAGAGGCAGGCTTCTCGGCCAATATAGATGAAGTGGGCAATGTGGTACTGCTCAGAGCTGATGTAAACAGCCAAGAGAAGATGACGATATATGTTTTTGAAAGCCAAAACACGCCCATGCATATAGCTCTGTGCTTTATTCAGAATGAAGATTCAGGTAAAGTGAGGGCGGCTTCATGAGAATAAGAATGGTCATAAGCTATGACGGTACAAATTATGTCGGCTGGCAGACACAGCCCAACGGTATTACTGTTCAGGAAGAAATAGAAAAAGCACTTTTCAAGCTGACGGGAGAGAAGACAGTTCTTCACGGCTCGGGACGCACTGATTCAGGTGTGCACGCAAGGGCGCAAGTGGCACATTTTGATACAAATTCAAGAATACCTGCCGATAAATTCAGTTTTGCGCTCAATACTCACTTGCCGAAAGATATCAGAATAATGTACAGCGGCGAGGCGGACAGTGAGTTTCACTCGCGTTTTACAGCAAAGAGAAAAACATATTGCTACACTGTTCAAAGCGGTGTGCATGAAGACCCGTTTATGCGTAATACTTCGCTTTTTATACATTCACCGTTGGATTTTGACGCAATGCAGAAAGAAGCGCAGGCGGTTGTCGGAACGCATGATTTTGCAGCGTTTCGTTCAACAGGCACCGTGAATAAGACTACGGTGCGAACTGTTTTTGAGTCGTACTGGACAAAAAAAGAAAATCTTTTCGTTTATACAGTCTGCGGAGACGGTTTCCTGTATAATATGGTCAGGATACTTGCAGGAACGATGATAGATGTCGGCATGGGCAGGATTGAAGCAGGTGCTGTCAGGCGTGCGCTTGAAAGTGCCGACAGAAGTGATGCGGGCGCAACGGCGCCTTCGCATGGGCTCATGCTTAAAAGAGTGATATATCCCGATTTTGATACGGAGGAAGTGCTTGGAAAATGAAAATAGTGGTTTTGCCGCCGGTTGATGACGGTCATAAAAAAATACTCGAAAGTGCTTGCGAAGATGCGCAATTCATATATTCAGACCTTGAACGGGTCAATGAAGAAATGGTGCATGATGCCGATGTGATATTCGGCAATGTTCCGTTTGAATTGCTTAAAAAAACTGAAAAACTCAAATTGCTTCAGCTTGCGGCGGCAGGTACGGACGGTTATATACAGACTTTGCCCAAAGGTGCTGTGCTTGCAAATGTTACCGGTGCGTTTGGCCTTGCAATAGGCGAACATATGCTCGGCGTGACGCTCATGCTCATGAAGCGATTACATCAGTACAGGGATAATCAGCTAAAGCATGACTGGCGTGACATGGGAAATGTCAACTCGATAGAAGGAGCAACAGTGCTGGTTTTAGGCATGGGCGATATAGGCGGAAGCTATGCAAAGAAAATGAAAGCATTGGGCGCATATATCATAGGCGTTCGCCGTAAGGACCTTACAAAGCCCGAATATGCTGATGAATTATATCTTTCAAGCGATATAGATTCACTTTTGCCGAGAGCGGATATAGTGGCGATGGCGATGCCGTCAATGAAAGAAACATATAGGCTTATGGATGCGCGTCGTCTTGCGCTTTTGAAAGATGGAGCGATACTGGTTAATGTCGGCAGAGGTAATGCGATAGACACTGAGGCATTGGCGGATGCCTGCGAGAATGGTCGAATAAGTGCGGCGATAGATGTTACCGACCCTGAACCGCTGCCGAGCGACCATCGTTTATGGGGGATGGAGAGCGTTGTAATAACTCCTCATATTTCGGGCTTCTTCCACTTGAAAAAGACACTCGACAACGAGGTTGATATTGCCGCATACAATATTTGTGCATTGGCAAAGGGTGAGCCCTTTAGAAATCTGGTCGATATGGAGACCGGTTATTTGAAAAAGTGAGTGTGGTTTTGGTATGGATACTGTATTGCTTATAATTTGTGCCGTGATGCTGCTTGTCTGCACCGTATTGCTCATTGTGCTTCTTGCAAAAAAGAATGATTCGGCAGCAGGCGAAGCGATAGAACTTCTGCGCCGTGAGACAGAGGAGCGTGAGCGTGCGGCTCGTGCCGAGCTTAATGAGAATCTTCGTGCTTCGATGAGCATGATGAATGAGAACCTTTCAAATCGCCTTGCCGAAACGGACAAGAGCATGATGTCAAAGCTGGAGCTTTTGAATCAGAATCAGTACACGGCCAGCATGAAACTTGAAAACCGCATAGGCACATTTTCAACCGAGAATGAACAGAAACTTGAAAATATAAGGGCGACTGTCGAAAAACGCCTCAACTATATTCAGGAAGACAACAACAAACGCCTTGACGAGGTAAGAAAAATAGTCGATGAAAAGCTCCAGGAGCGTATGACGCAGAGTTTTGCGCTCGTGACCGAGCGTTTGGAGCAGGTGTATAAAGGACTTGGAGAGATGCAGACACTTGCGGTCGGCGTCGGAGACCTTAAAAAAGTGCTTTCAAATGTTAAAACAAGGGGTGTTTTGGGCGAAATGCAGCTTGGAGCAATAATCTCCGAGATACTTGCTCCCGAACAATATGAAACAAATGTCGTTACCGTCAGCAACAGCCGCAATCCGGTTGAATATGCGGTCAAGATGCCGGGCGGAGACGGTATGTCACATGTATATCTGCCGATAGACGCAAAGTTTCCGTCAGATGCTTACTATGAGCTTATGGATGCATATGACAGCGGTGATGCGGTGCGTATCAAAACGGCACAGGACAATCTAAAGATGCGTATAAAAGGTTTTGCGAAGGATATCAAAGAAAAATACATTTCGCCTCCCAACACTACCGATTTTGCTATAATGTTCCTGCCCACAGAGGGGCTTTATGCCGAAGCTGTAAAGCTCGGGCTTATCGAAACGCTTCAGCGTGAATACAAAGTGAATATGACAGGTCCGTCCACAATGGCTGCATTCTTGAACAGCTTGCAGATGGGCTTCAGAACGCTTGCGATACAGAAACGAAGCAGTGAAGTGTGGAAAGTATTGGGTGCTGTGAGAACAGAATTCGATAAATTCCAAAGCGTACTTGAAAAGGCACAGGACAGAATAGTAAAGGCAAATAACGAGCTTGATCTGCTCATCGGCGTAAGAACAAGGCAGATACGAAGCAAGCTCAAAAATGTCACGGAACTTCCGCAGGAGGAAGCGGAACTTTATTTGCCGTTGAATGATGAAAGTTCGATAGATATATAATTATTTTATTAGTATTTGATAAGGAGGAAAACACAATGGCAACACCGCATATTAACGCAGAAAAGGGCGATTTCGCAAAAACGGTACTCATGCCGGGCGACCCGCTCAGAGCAAAATTTATTGCAGAAACATTTCTTGAGGATGCTGTGCTCGTGACGAGCGTGAGAAATGTACTCGGTTATACGGGAACATACAAGGGAAAGAAAGTGTCAGTAATGGCAAGTGGCATGGGTATGCCGTCAATGGGCATATATTCATACGAACTTTTTAATTGTTTTGATGTTGATAACATAATCCGCATAGGTACGGCAGGCTCAATATCAAATGATGTCAAGCTCAAGAGCATCATAATAGGCATGAGCGCAAGCTATGATTCAAATTATGGTGCACAGTTCAGAATGCCCGGCACATACAGCCCCACGGCAAGCTACAAGCTCCTCAAGGCCGCAACCGACACAGCAGAGCGCTTGAACATTCCCGT
>JAFSFN010000147.1 GCA_017435185.1 Clostridia bacterium
ACCCCGTTTCCGTATGTTTCCAGATGGCCGAACCGATATACCACAACTATACTCCTGTTGAAATACGTTCACTTGCAGATACATCACTGCAATACATACGCACAGATACAAACACAAAGCTGGACATTATATATTGCTGTGATATGAACGCATTTATGAATAAAGCACCTATAGGCACTTTTTTGAAGCGTACCAACCTTAACGAGCTTGGATTTGATTGGCATTCCATCACAGCAACAGATGTAGGCGCGGCCAAATTCAAGCATGACCACGGCAACATTTCTTCTTCAGGAGCCGTAGGAACGCAGAGCAACCTGCCGATTTTCACCGGAGCAAACGGAGTGATTCAGACAAAGAGCATTGATGAAGCACGTTCACTGCTTAACATTTCTGACGAATTAGACATCGGAGCGCTTCAGCAGAGTCTGCCTATTCTTACCAGACAGACAACAGCTGAGGTAGTAACAGTATCCGACATTAATACCGATATAGGCTATATGCATATAATGCTCAAAGGCAAGCTGATTGCTTCAAAACCTGACCCGACTGCAGAAATATCGCCAAGCAATATTGCCACAATTTCACACGTAAAGCCGGATATGCTCTACATTGATAATCTTGACGGCGAAGAACTCGCAAAAGTTGACTTGTCAGATACGCCTGTTGTATGGGGTATAGGTGAAGCCTGCGATACTGTTGATATCCAAACAGGCTCAGTTATAAGCAGAATAAACAAGCTCATACTCAAAGGAACAGAACAGTGGAATTACACTGCCGCAGACGATGGCGGTGCCCCATTCTTCACATACACACTTTCAGGCTCTTCCATGCCCGCATATGAGATTGCCAACCTCATGTGTACTCATTTTGAAAGTGTACCGTATGCGGACCGCACGACAATAAGTTCCGACAACACCCTTACAGGTGTGTCTGCAGGCAATGGTATGCTCAATTTTAGGCCGCCGACAATGGAAACAGATTTTCCTTCTCTTACCGAATGGGAAGCCTTCCTTGCCGAGCAATATGCCGCAAATACGCCTGTCACCGTGTACTATGAGACAGAATTTGGTTATGAAGCAGGCGGTTCAAGCGTCACAGTGCCTGTTCCCGCCGAAAATATGCGGATATACACAGACGCAGCTATTCTGCTTGATGTTAAATATGCACTCAACACCAAAGAATTCAGCGGTATAGCAGAAGATTACAACGGTACGGATAAAACCGTAACTTCAATATCCGATTGCTTTGAATATCATTTCGGCACTCTAAACAAACTCACAGTCATACCGGAAGCACTGCCGCAATCCCACTACAGTTTCAGCATGTACTTTAATTCGGGCGACAACATATCCGTCTCGCTTCCGTCTCAAATAAGATGGGCGGGCGGTACTGCTCCAACGTTTTTGGCAAATAAAACATATGAATTGTCGGTAAAAGACAATCTTGGAAAGCTCGAGGTGTATGAGATTGAATAAGACACTCTCAAGACGGCGTGCACTTATAGGTAACAGCGGTTATGCGGCAAAC
>JAFSFN010000148.1 GCA_017435185.1 Clostridia bacterium
AAACTTCGCCGTCCGCCATGAACAAACAGCGAGTGGCAACTTCTCTTGCAAACCCCATCTCGTGGGTAACGACCACCATTGTCATGCCTTCTTCGGCAAGTTCTTTCATGAGCTGGAGCACCTCACCCACCATTTCGGGGTCAAGTGCACTTGTGGGCTCATCAAAGAGCATCACATCGGGGTTCATTGCCAAAGCACGAACTATTGCAATTCGCTGTTGCTGACCGCCGCTGAGCTGAGCAGGATAAACATCAGCCTTATCCGAAAGGCCGATGCGTGCAAGAAGTTGTTTTGCACGCTCGTTCGCTTCTTGCTGTGTCATCAGCTTGAGCGCCACAGGCGCAAGCGTGATATTCTGCAATATGGTCTTGTGCGGAAACAGATTGAACTGCTGGAACACCATGCCCATACGCATACGCAGTTTGTTTATGTCACATTTAGGGTCAGTTATACATTCGCCCTCAAACCATACCTCACCTGCAGTGGGAGTTTCAAGCAGGTTGAGGCAACGCAAAAAAGTACTCTTGCCGCATCCGGACGGACCGACAATAACGACCTTTTCACCTTTTTCTATGTTGAGCGACACACCGTTCAATGCGTGGATATCGCCAAAATGTTTTACAAGATTTCTAACGTCTATCACTCTTGGAAAGCCTCCTCTCAAGTGTGCGCAACCCCCATGTCATCAGCATTACAATGCCAAGGTATATGAGTGCCGACAAAATCAGCGGGACAAAGGGCTGATATGTGCGCGACTGTATGAGCGTTGCCATTTTCGTAAGATCCTGCACCGCAATATAACCTACGATGGCCGTCTCCTTGAAAAGCACTATGAGCTCATTGCCAAGCGCAGGGAGAATGTTTTTAACCGCTTGAGGCAAAATTATCATACGCATTGTCTGAGCGTTTGAGAGTCCGAGCGAACGGCCTGCTTCAAACTGGCCCCGGTTCACAGCCTGTATGCCCGAACGCACTATTTCAGCAACATATGCGCCTGAATTTATGCCGAAGCAAATAACAGCAACGAGTATGCTGTAATCAAAGGACAAGCTCGCAAATATGATGTTGAAGCCTATAAGTATCTGCACCATCATGGGCGTACCGCGAATTACGACAAGATAGATATCGCATATTGCGTTGAGTATTTTATAGAATATATTTCGCTTGTTAAGCCCTGCATTGACTTTTATAAGCGCCACTACAGTGCCCAGAAGAAGTCCAAGCACAACAGCGCCTATTGCAATTATCAATGTGTTGCCCAAGCCCTCAAGGTAGAGCTTCCATCTGTCTTCCTTGATAAGCGCCGCATAAAGTTGTCCGGGTAAGTCGTTAAACATCTTTTCCCCCTTAATAATCAATACGGCAGTGGGAGTATTCCCCCTGCCGCTATGCCGTATATAGTTTCAGCTTATTTTGAAGTATGTTTGAGTATGAGTTCTTCTATTGTGCCGTTGTCTATCATTTCCTGAAGTTTTGCATTGACAACAGCGGCAATGTCTGAGTTCTTACGCATTGCAATAGCGTAATCCTCAAGTGTAAGAGGCTCGTCAACGAGTTTCAGCACACCTTCATTCTGCTCAACGATTGACTTTGCAGGCATTTCATCAACTATAACCAAGTCGCATTTGCCGTTAGCAAGAGCAGTTGAGGCTTCTATGGCATTGTTAAAACGCAATACCTGTGCTACACCAAAGTCGCCGTCCCACTCGCCTGAAGCATAAAGGTCGCCCGTGGTACCTTCCTGCACACCGACGATTTTACCTTGAAGGTCTGCACTTGTGAGAATATCATTGCAATCTACAGGGACTATCATATACTGTGCGGAAGTAATGTACTCAATGGAAAAATCCACGCTTTCAAGACGGTCCGGCAAAATTGTCATGCCTGCAACAGCAATATTGCCCTTTCCTGCGGCCAAAGCATTAACAATACCGTTGAAGTCCATATTAACAACTTCAAGCTCCACGCCCAGTTCGTCGGCGATAGCCTGAGCTATGTCAACATCAACGCCTTCGATAGCTCCGTCAGCACCAAGATATTCAAACGGCGGAAACGCGGCATTTGTGAGCATTACGAGCTTACCGCTTTCCTCAATCTGCTTGAGATCGGACTTTACGCCGCACGATACAAACAATGCTGCCATAAGTGCAACCGCAACTATAAGCGCAAATATTTTAACGAACTTTTTCATTTCTGTTTCTCCTTTATTTTGACTTTAATTATCCTCTGAGTGCCTGATCAAGGTCTGCAATAAGGTCTTTTGCATCTTCCAAGCCGCAGGAATAACGCACCAAATCGGGCGATACGCCTGCCGCTTCAAGCTCGGCGTCGTTCATTTGACGGTGGGTTGCGCTTGCAGGGTGCAAACAGCAAGTACGAGCATCTGCAACATGAGTTTCTATAGCAGCTATCTTGAGTCTCTTCATGAAAGCCTCTGCCGCCTTTCTGCCGCCCTTAACGCCAAAGCTGACAACACCGCATACGCCGTTGGGCAAATACTTTTGAGCCAAGTCATAATATTTATCATCGGGCAAGCCTGCAAACCTTACCCACTCTACATTTGGGTGTGACTTTAAGAATTCAGCCACTGCCTGACCGTTTTCACTGTGTCTCTTCATTCTCACATGAAGGCTCTCAAGCCCCAAATTGAGAATGAACGCATTTTGAGGTGACTGTATGGATCCAAAGTCACGCATGAGCTGTGCAGTAGCCTTGGTGATATAAGCACCCTCCAGGCCAAAACGCTCAGTGTAAGTAACGCCGTGATAGCTCTCATCGGGTGTGCAGAGACCGGGGAACTTGTCGGGATATTTTGTCCAGTCAAACTTTCCGCTGTCAACAATACAGCCGCCAACGCCTGCGCCATGACCGTCCATATACTTGGTAGTGGAATGAGTAACAATATCCGCACCCCACTCAAAAGGTCTGCAATTTACGGGAGTAGCAAAAGTATTGTCGATTATAAGCGGTACACCGTGACGGTGCGCGGCTTTAGCAAATCTTTCTATATCCAGCACAGTAAGTGCAGGGTTTGCTATGGTTTCACCGAATACTGCCTTGGTATTTTCCTTAAAAGCCGCTTCCAATTCTTCATCGGTGCAATCCGGCGATACAAAAGTGAACTCAATGCCCATGCGCTTCATAGTCACGGCAAAGAGATTATAAGTACCGCCATATATCGTTGACGATGACACTACATGGTCACCGCACGAAGCAATGTTGAACACACTGTAAAACGATGCCGCCTGACCCGAAGATGTAAGCATAGCGGCAGTGCCGCCCTCCAGCTCGCATATCTTGGCGGCAACATGGTCGTTTGTGGGGTTTTGCAGTCGTGTATAAAAATAACCGGAAGCCTCAAGGTCAAACAGCTTCCCCATATCCTCACTGGTATCATATTTGAAAGTAGTACTCTGTATAATGGGTATCTGACGAGGTTCACCATTTCCGGGAGTATAGCCTCCCTGTACGCACTTTGTTCCAAGCCTTGTAGACATCTTATTATGATTCTCCTAACTAAATTATATAACAAGATAAATATATAATATTTACCATTCATCGTCAAGATTTCATCATGAAAAGAGATTGAATCTCGGCAAGTGTTTCACTGTTTTTTTGCAATTACAATCGGCTGAATTTTTTATCTTTGACAGTATAGATATTTATAAATATACCGTTCCTTCCGAATACTGATAATCCTTGTTATACGATAAAACATATTTTAGCAGTTTGACAAATTGGAATTTACTTTGTCAGCATTTCGACTGCTTCTTCCTTGGTGGAGACAAAAAATACACTCTTGCCTTTATTGCTCTCATAGATAAAATCCTTGAGAGGTTTGCTGGTATAACGAGAGTAATCGCCATAAATTGCAATGCGTCCACCATAGTTGGTGTACTTTTGCAGAATCTCACCGGCAAGGCCGGTGCTGAGGATGAAAAAG
>JAFSFN010000149.1 GCA_017435185.1 Clostridia bacterium
ACTGACGGCAACATAATCAGGAGAGTATAAAATGATATTCCAGATAGTCGCATCAGCATTGATGGCAATATTCTACGGTTGCTATTTTGTCAAGTTGTTTAAGCAAATGAAAAGCGAATATCTGAATTATAAGAAATCAGTCAACCGATATATCGGAAGAAAGAAACCTAAATCATGATTTGCAAATCAATACTTAGAATGAATAAACTTTGAATCTGCTTTGTTGTTTTAGTTAAAAAGCCTTGGAAACGCTGAGTTTCCAAGGCTTTTGAATTGTTCTTGTAAAGCAGTTGAAATTATCTCTTGCTGAACTGGGGTGCACGACGAGCTGCTTTGAGGCCGTACTTCTTTCTTTCCTTCATTCTCGGATCACGAGTGAGGAAACCGGCCTTTTTGAGTTCACTGCGGAGCTCGGGGTCTGCAACTATCAATGCACGGGAGATGCCGTGGCGAATTGCGCCAGCCTGACCTGTTGTGCCGCCGCCGCAAACATTGACCTTTACATCGTACTTGGACAATGTGTTTGTCAATACCAAAGGAGCACGAACGATCATCTTGAGTGTTTCAAGACCGAAATACTCTTCGACATCACGCTTGTTGATTGTGATATTGCCGCTACCGGGAAGCAGACGAACACGGGCAATTGACTTCTTGCGTCTACCTGTACCTAAAAACTGTGTGATTGCCATTTTACTGCTACTCCTTCCCTATTACTTAAGCACGAGTACTTCAGGGGTCTGTGCCTGCTGTTTGTGCTCACTGCCGCGATAAATGCGAACCTTTGTGAGCATCTTGCGGCCAAGGGGACCCTTGGGCATCATGCGACGAATAGCTTCATAAACTGCGAACTCGGGCTTCTTTTCCAAGAGTTCACGGTAAGAAGTTTCTTTAAGTCCTCCGGGATAACCGGTGTGGTGATAATACTTTTTGTCTTCGAGCTTGTTTCCTGTTAAAACAACCTTCTCTGCATTTATTATGATGACATGGTCGCCCGTGTCAACATGGGGTGTGTATATAGGCTTGTTCTTTCCGCGAAGTATTGCGGCAACCTGAGATGCCAAACGACCCAAAACCATGCCGTCTGCATCGACAACGTACCACTTACGTTCGACAGATTCGCCCTTTGCCATATAGGTTTTCATGGCGCGTCCTCCATTAGAATTGAATTTTTTGTTTTCGATTCATACTCGATCGCTGCCGGGGCTGTGGCCGCAAACCGCCTATAATACGAAACTCATAATATTTTAATCAATGTACCGCAATATGTCAAGTTTATTTTGAATTAACCAAGAATTTTTTTCTGAAGCGCCGCAATATCTCTTGAATTGATTTTGCCGTCGCCCGTCATATCGCCTGCTGCAAGCAGTTCGCCTTCAAGAACATTGGTCCCGAGGATATGCTTCTGCATTGCCGCAATATCTCTTGAGTTAACATTGCCGTCGCCGGTCACATCGCCCTGCAGTGTTGTTCCGCCGGGTGTCGTACCGGGCGTGGGTGTTGCATCAGGTGTGCTTGTAGGCGTGGGAGTCGGAAGTGCCGAATCCTCAACCGGAGCTATGGGATATCCGTTCCATGTTGTTTCACCGTTGGGCGCCCATGAAAGTGCATAGTTTTTGGGATAATAGATTTTGAAGCTGTCGCTTGCACCTTCAAATACATTCTCGCCGAATATTGTTGGCGGCTCGCCGTAGAATATAGCATTTTCAAGTTTTTTGCAGTTTCTGAATGCATAACCTGCGATATCACCGACCGTATCTGAAATATATACGGTTGTCAAAGCCGAACAGTCACTGAATGCATTCTCTTCAATCTGCTTCATACCCTTGGGAAGAGTTATGCTCTCAAGTGCCGTACAAGTTGAAAATGCGGCATAACCGATAGCTTCAACACCCTGCTGTATGTAAATGTTCTTGAGTGATGTACAGCCATACATAAGCGAGTCTTCGAGTTTTTTCAAGGACGAAGGCAATACTATTGTTTCCAAAGATGTGCAAAGATAGAATGCACTGTTGCCCAATGTCTTTACATTGTTGCTGAGTGTTATATCTTTCAACGATGTACATTCAAAGAATGCATAATTGCCTATTGTTGCAACACTTGATGGAAGCACTATTTTTGTGAGACCCTTGCATGATTCAAAAGCGGATGCTGCAATATTTATAACGCCGTCTTTAACTGTGTATGTGCCGCTTGCCGACACGGGGCATGCAATGAAGCCTGCACCGTCCTTTGTATAAATTGCACCGTCTATTGACTGATAATTTGCGTTGTCAGCCGAGACACTTATTTCAGCGAGCTTTGAACTTCCTGCAAAAACTGCCACACCTATTGCAGAAACGCCTTTGCCCAGAGTTATTTTTGTAAGTTCAAGACAATCTCTGAATGCCTCATTGCCTATTGTTGTGACGCTGTCGGGAACAGTTATCGTCGTTGCCTTGGAATAAGCAAACGCATAGTCGCCTATGGCTGTTACGGAATAATTGTTACCGATAGTTTCGGGTACTTTGACATCGCCGCCTTCACCTTTGTATTCGGTTATGGTAGCACAATCGCCCGAAAGAGTGTATTCAAAATTATCATCAACAGGCAATGCACTGCCGTCATTTTCAAACATTACGAGAGGATAGCCATTCCATAT
>JAFSFN010000150.1 GCA_017435185.1 Clostridia bacterium
GATGGAGTAACGCATCTTGGAGAAGCCACCCTGGTTAATGAGGTCAACGATGAGCTTCATCTCGTGTACGCACTCAAAGTATGCCATTTCGGGAGCATAGCCTGCTTCTACGAGTGTATCGAAGCCTGCCTTCATGAGCTCTGTTACGCCGCCGCAAAGAACTGCCTGTTCGCCGAAGAGGTCTGTTTCTGTTTCTTCTTTGAATGTTGTCTCAATGATGCCTGCGCGACCTGCACCGATGCCTGAAGCGTATGCGAGCGCATATTCACGAGCCTTACCGGAAGCGTCCTGATGAACACTGATGAGGGAGGGAACGCCCTTGCCTTCAAGGTACTGTGTACGGACAGTGTGACCGGGGCCCTTGGGAGCAACCATGATAACATCAACATCTGCGGGAGGTACTATCTGATTGTAGTGGATATTGAAGCCGTGAGCAAACATGAGAACATTGCCTGCTTCAAGGTTGGGAGCTATTTCTGCTTGATAAATGTCAGCAGCTTTTTCATCGGGAACGAGCATCATTATGAGGTCGCCCTGCTTTGCTGCTTCAGCAACGCTCAATACTTTGATGCCTGCTGCTTCAGCCTTTGCGGTGTGTGCGCTACCCTTTCTGAGACCGACGACAACATTCATGCCGCTGTCCTGAAGGTTCTGAGCATGTGCGTGACCCTGGCTACCGAAGCCGATTACTGCAATAGTCTTGCCTGCGAGAATCTCTTTGTTACAGTCGCTGTCATAAAACATTTTTGCCATTTTTGTTTCCTCCGATTCTGATTTTCAAAATTAAATTTTTTTATTTCAATTTCTGACTGTCGCGCTCAAGTGCCGTGACACCTGTGCGGCATATCTCAATTATATCATACTTTTTCATTATTGAAAGGAAAGCATCGATTTTTGATGTGTTGCTTGTAAGCTCAACTATCATGGTATCGGGAGCAAGGTCAACTATGGTTGCACCGTAGATTGATGATATCTCATGAATAGATGTGAGCGTTTTGTCGTTTATTGCAAACTTTATGAGCAGAAGCTCTCTTGAAAGTGCGCGGCTTTCCTCAAGCGGACGAACGCTTATTGTTTCTTCGAGGCGTGATACCTGTTTGATTATCTGGTCGAGAATGTCTTTATCACCGTTTACTACTATTGTGATATATGATGTACGCTTGTCCTTGGTTGTTGCAACAGTGAGGGACTCAATGTTATAGCCTCTGCGGCCGAACAAACTGACTACACGAGCCAGAACACCGGCGTTATTTTCAACTAAGACTGTAACGATGTTGTTTTCTGTTTTACCCATCTCATCTCTTCCTTTCATTCGGTTATTATGTCGGCTGCGCTCTTGCCCGAAGGTATCATGGGCAGAACCAGCAGTTCTTGCGCAATGGTGCAGTCGATTACCGTGGGACGGTCAAGTGTTTGCTTTGCGGCTTCGAGTGCCTTTAAGAACTCTTTCTGTGTGCGACATGTGAAGCCTTGAGCACCGAATCCCCTTGCAACTGCAGCAAAATCTGTTTTTCGGCCATGAATGGTGGTAGAGAACCTGTCACCCATGGCAACATGTTGAAGCTGGCGCACCATACCGAGCGCTTCGTTGTTCAAAACAACAGTAATTATCGGCAGTGAATAGGTCACGGCGGTACATATTTCGGCAATGTTCATGTGGAATGAACCGTCGCCGGTGATGTGGATTATTCTTCTGTCGGGACAGGCAAATGATGCGCCGATGGAAGCACCGTAGCCAAAGCCCATCGCACCCAGACCGCCGCTTGTCAAAAAACTGCGGCTGCGACCGCTGTTGCAATATTGAGCCGCCCACATTTGATGTTGACCTACATCAGTAGTCATTATAGCTTCTTTGGAGAATTTTTTCCATAGCGTTTCTATTATTGTTTTGGGAACAAGCACATTTTTATTTTCGGCAGGTCTGTATTCGTTGCTGTTTTTGTATTCTGTGAGCTCGTTTCTCCAATCCGAGCAGTCTTTTTGTTCTATAAGCGGCAGGAGTGCAGTGAGCACGCTCTTTATATCACCTACAAGACCTATACCGGCGTGTATTGTCTTATCTATTTCAGCTGCATCAATATCAATATGAATTATAGTTGCGTTGGGAGCAAACTGACGAGCATTGGTTGCTACTCTGTCGGAGAAGCGTGAGCCCAATGTTACGAGCAAATCGCACTTTTGAACGGCATGTGCGGATGTTGCGCTGCCGTGCATACCTACCATGCCCATGTTGTACGGGTCGTTTGTTTTGAGTATGCCGGTTGCCATAAGCGAGTGACATACAGGCATGTCCGTACGCTTTATGAATTTCTTTACGACTGCTGCCGCATTTGAACTTACAACACCGCCGCCAAGGAAGAGCATGGGGCGCTTTGCTTCATATATTGCCTGAGCTGCCAAACGCAAATCGTCTCTGAAAATACGGGGAAGCGGCTTGGGTGTTCTTGCGTGTTCGGGAATATATTCCGTCGTAGCTTGGGATATGTCCCTCGGTATATCAACAAGAACAGGACCGGGACGACCGCTCATCGCAATGGTGAAAGCATTGCGGATAGTGTCCGCAAGGTCTTCTATTTTTCGCACGATGAAATTATGCTTGGTTATGGGCATGGTTATGCCGGCGATATATATTTCCTGAAAGCTGTCCTTGCCTATGACGGAAGTAGGAACATTACCCGTGAGGAATACTACGGGTATTGAGTCCATGAAAGCGGAAGCGATACCGGTTACAAGATTGGTAGCGCCGGGCCCGCTTGTGGCAAGAGCAACTCCTACTTTGCCCGAAGCGCGTGAATAGCCTTCAGCGGCGTGTGCCGCTCCCTGTTCATGAGCAGTCAGTATGTGTCGCACTTTGTCGCTTTTATAGAGTGCATCGTATATTTCGAGCACCGAGCCGCCCGGATATCCGAATACTACATCAACACCTTGTTCGGCAAGTGTTTCTATTACTATTTCAGCACCTGTCAATAACATAAAAATACTCCTTTATAACAAAAAATCTTTGTCTCTCATTCAAGAGACAAAGATTTATAATCTCTGCGGTACCACTCTTGTTGCCACGCAGTGCGTGACCACCTCGGCAGACATCGGCGCATAATATGCTGCTTAATGTCGAACAATGTAACGGTTGTTAACCGGCCTTAGCTTACACAATCGGGGAAACCGACCTTCGGCGGGCTGCTCCGGGGTGACATTCGCATCAAGCGCACATCGGCTCACACCAACCGCCGATTCTCTTTGCTGCAGCTTGGATTGCTACTATTCCCCATCTATGCATTTTAATAAAAAATATTATACACACAAATCGGCTTTTGTCAACTATGATGTTGTGTTATAATACTTGGCATGAAAAAGCAAAAGAAAATTTTAATAACAGCTTTAATTGTGATAGTCTTTGCCGTCTATTTTATAGAGGGATATATTTCAAATCATTGTCTTACTGTTTCGTCCTATGAAACAGAATATGAACAGCTTCCCGAGGAATTTGACGGTTTTACGATTGTTAATGTCGCAGATTTGCATAATGCACTTTTCGGCGAGGGCAATTCGCAACTGCTCGAACAGATAGATAAAGCGCAACCCGATATAGTCGTGCTCGGCGGTGATATGATGAGCTATGGAACGGTGAATTTTAAGAGAGTGTTTTTACTCATGGAGAAACTTGCCGAAAAATATGAAGTGTATTATATATTTGGCAATCATGAGCAGAATATCCGTGTTGCAAATATGCTTTATGTGATACAGGAAGCTGAGCGTATGGGAATAAACGTGATGCTTAATGACAGCGTGGCGATAGAACGTAACGGCGAAAAGATAATGCTTCACGGTCTGTGCCAGTATAAAAAATCATATCGTGATCCATATTATCGTGAACCGTCATATTATGAATTCTCGCTTGAAGAAATGAATGAAATGTTGGGAAGTGCTTCCGACGAATATGTTGATGTGCTTCTGGCTCATAATCCGCTGTATTTTGATATATACAGTGAGTGGGGCGCAGATCTTGTTCTTTCGGGTCATATACATGGCGGACTTTGGCGTATTCCAGTTATAGATAAAGGGCTCGTTTCGCCAAATGAGGAGATTTTTCCCGAATATGACGCAGGTGAATATATAAAAAATCAGGCCCACCTTATAGTGAGCCGTGGGCTTGGAGGCGGAAGTGTTATAAAGCCGAGGCTTTTCAACCGTCCGGATTTGGTCGTTGTAACACTTACTTCGGGCAATCCCAGTAATTAAGCGTGCCGCCGTATTGCTTTGCCAAAACTATGGCGCGAGTTGTTATATCGTCTATCTCTTTTTTTCTTAGTGATGACAAATGAATAATGATTATGCCGTGAGGCAGAGTTTGTTCGGGCATAAACTCCGTATCGCCTATTGCAAATCCGCCAAGCCTTGCCGCTTCCGCAAATTCGAGAAGTTTCGGTTCGCTCGGAAAGTACATATGTAAGGATATCCTGCGCGTGGATGAAAGGGAGTAGCCGTGTTTTTCCATCAGCTCAAGTGTCTCGCGATTCTTTTCGGTTTGCTTCTTGGCATCATCGGGACAAAGGACATTGAAATATGTGTCCCACATGGGTTCGTGAATACAATCCACGCGACAGCGGAGTGAACGCTGCTTTTTTGCAAGCGCTTTCGCTTCGTCGAGCATTGCATTGCTCTTTGCGTAGAAATAATATTGCACTTGTTTTTTCGTTTTGATAGAGCCTACATACATAGGCTCTATCATTAACTTCAAATGATTTGCAAAAAGGCGTATTTTGAAGCGTTCGGATAAACCGATCTTCTTTTTTGACGCACAGTTTACAAAAAACAGGTAGGGATATTCGTCCGTCTTTCCGGCATATTTGTGCGCCAGATCGACGGCAAATCTCGCCGTTTTTCCTTCTATCGGCCAGTCATATTCAAACCAGTCCCCGATTTTGGACTTCATTTGATGAGTACCGCCTTAATGCGTCTTACGCCTGCGCTGGACGCTTCTTCTTTTTTGATCTTGAATGTGCCGAGCTCGCCTGTGCGTGATGCGTGCGGACCACCGCAAATTTCTTTGCTGTATTCACCCATTGTGTAGACTTTAACACGCTCGCCGTACTTGTCGCCGAAAAGGCCTATGGCGCCGCTTGCACGAGCTTCGTCAATGGGAAGTTCTTCGCAGATGATGGGTACATCGGCCTGTATTGCTTCGTTAACGAGCTTTTCGGTTTCTTCAATCTCTTCTTTGGTCATCTTTCTTTCAAAGCTGAAGTCGAATCTCAAACGCTCTTCGGTGATGTTTGAACCACGCTGTGCAACACCGTTGCCGAGAACCTTTCTCAATGCTGCCTGCATGAGATGAGTTGCAGTATGTAAGCGTGCAGTTGCCTCGCCCGTATCGGCAAGACCGCCCTTGAAACGTTGTGATGCGCCTGCCTGGGACTTTTTCTGATGTTCTTCAAATGCTGCATGGAAGCCTTCAACATCGACAGTGAGGCCATTCTCGGTTGCCATTTCGAGAGTGAACTCGATGGGGAAGCCGAATGTATCATAGAGTCTGAATGCGCTGGCACCATCAATTTTGTTGTCAGCAAATGTTGTTTTTATACGCTCAAATTCACGGATGCCGTTCTTGAGTGTCTTCTGGAAGCGAAGCTCTTCGCGTGAAAGTTCAGCAGTGATCTTTTCGCTGTTTTCAACAAGCTCGGTATAGAACTTGCCATACTTTTCGATAACTGCGTTTGCAACTTCTTTGAGTGAATCCTGGGGCATTTCAAGCTGCATTGCGTATCTTATTGCGCGTCTGATAAGACGGCGGAGTATATAGCCCTGATCAACATTGCTCGGAGTGACACCTCTGTGGTCGCCGAGGATGAATGTTGCACAGCGGATATGGTCTGCGATTATGCGGAAAGCTTTAACTGTTTCGGCACTGTCCTTATAGTTTTTGCCTGAAAGGCGGCTTATTGCAGCAAGTATTTCAGTGAAAGCATCGGTGTCGTAAACACTCTCAACGCCTTGCAATGTTGCAACGGTACGGTCAAGACCCATACCTGTGTCAACATTCTTCTGAGAAAGGGGTTCAAACTTGCCTTCGCCAAGTTTGTTGTATTCCATGAAAACATTGTTCCATATCTCAAGATACTTGCCGCAGGAACATGCAGGATTGCAGTAGGGTGAGCATTTTTCCTTGCCTGTATCGTAGAAAATTTCGGTATCGGGACCGCAGGGACCTGTCATGCCGGCAGGGCCCCACCAGTTATGCTTCTTTTTAAGGTAGAATATATGCGAAGGGTCAACACCCATCTCGACCCAGCGGTCGTGAGCTACGGTGTCACGAGGTGCGTCTTTGTCACCTTCAAAGCAGGTAAAGTACAGCCTGTCTTTGTCGATGCCGAGCCATTCTTCGCTTGTGAGGAATTCCCATGACCATGCAATGGATTCCTGCTTGAAATAGTCGCCGAGCGACCAGTTTCCGAGCATCTCAAAGAATGTGCAGTGCGAACTGTCGCCTACCTCGTCGATATCACCCGTACGGACGCATTTCTGAACATCGGTGAGTCGTGTGCCGGAGGGATGTTTTTCGCCCATCAGGTAGGGTACGAGGGGGTGCATACCCGCAGTTGTAAACAATACTGTGGGATCGTTTTCGGGAATAAGTGAAGCAGAAGGGATAACCGTGTGACCCTTGCTTTTGAAAAAGTCCAGATATAACTGTCTTAATTCGTCTGTTCTTAAAGACCTCATAATAATTACCTCTATGTTAGATTATAATCAAAATAAGTATATCCAAGCCATCGGTGCTTGTCAATCGGCATAAAGTGAGGGTATAATACGAAACATGAGAAGCAGCCACAAAAAACAGCATACCAAGAGCTTTATGCAGCGCAAGGGCAGAAAGCATCGCCTCGAGGCGTTTTTGCGTGACACTGACCCGAAGCATTTACGATGCGGCATACTTATTGCGGTATGTGCTGTTTTTGTGATTGTTTTTATGCTCACTATGAACAGTGAGCCCCAGCTTTTGAGTTCTGAGGAAATCGTGGCTGTTAAGGAAAGGGGCGTGCTCACGGTAGGCGTGCTCGATGACGGTGACTCAATGGAACATCAGCTTGGAATATTGCTTGCCGATAAAATACTTCCCGAACTGAGCAATGGCTCAGGTGCCGGATTTTTTACGGTTACATCCACAAGCGTTTCTGCGCATATAAGTGATGACTCCATAGATGTTGCGATTGCACTCATGCGAAAAGGGGAGGATCCGACGCTGGCATATTCCGAACCTTATTACACAGACACAATAAATCTTGCTGTCAGAAATGGCGATAAAAACAAAAGTCTTGCAGGCAAAACCATAGGCTATGTATTTGAAGGCAAGAAGATGAATGTGCCGGAAGAATTTGAACAGTATGCAAAGAAAAACAATGCACAGCTCAAGGCATATGCTGGGTATCCGGATATGCTCGGCGCACTTTTGTCTGCGAAGATAGACGCTGCGGTGATGTACGGCGTATATGCGGAAAAATATGCCTCGAAATATGCGTTTGAGCTTTCACCAACAATATTGGGTTATGCTGAATATGCTATTGCGGCGGCGGCAGATAAGCCTGCGTTTGTGGAGATTGCCAATATTATGTTAAAAGAATTGAAAGAAAACGGTGAACTGTACTCTATGTTGCCTTGACATAGCGAATAAGTAAGTGTAAAATAAGCGATATACAATAATGTTTTCATGCATCGAATTAGGAGGAAGAAAATGGCATTCGGCGAAATCACGCAACTTATACAGGGAACGCTTTTGCCCGACCTCAACACAATGTTGTCGGCAAAGCTTGCAACTTTCGGTTCAATTATGGATCGTATTGGATTCCCCATCTTGATGCTCCTCATTGCAGTTTACTTTGTTTTCAAAAACAGAAAGAATGCTGTTGAGCGTGGCTACAAGGCAAAGAACTATATTATTATAGGTCTTGTTCTTACAGCTATATGCGCAGCTTTTGGTTGGGTATTTACAACGCCTCTCGTAGCAGCAGCTCTTACTTTCTATGGCGGAAC
>JAFSFN010000151.1 GCA_017435185.1 Clostridia bacterium
ACAGCGTCAACGTCACGGATATGAGAAAGGAATTTGTTGCCGAGACCTTCGCCCTTGGAAGCGCCGCGAACAAGACCCGCAATATCAACGAATTCTATGGTTGTGGGAGTTACTTTCTCGGGATTATACATCTTAGCGAGAACATCAAGACGCTCATCGGGAACGGAAACTATACCCACATTAGGATCGATTGTGCAGAAAGGATAGTTTGCAGACTGTGCGCCTGCCTGTGTTATAGCGTTGAATAATGTGCTTTTGCCCACATTCGGCATGCCTACTACGCCTAATTTCATAATTAAATATCTCCAAAATTAATCTACCGTTGATTATATGTTCGTGTTCGTCTCTTGTCAAATCTTCGCTGAAAAAGTATACTTCATCACTGATACTGCTCTACATCACCGAGTTCTTCATGTACAGTTTCTCGTACAAACTCGGCGATGTTTTTTGCTTTGGTTTTCTTTATTCCTATCTTATCTGCAAGTGTCAGCAGATCTGAAAGCTGAGGATTCTTTCCGTTGCCGTTAATGCAACTGGCGTGTTCTCCGCCAAGCGAATTGCTGTATGTGAGGTCATAAGCAGGTGACAATTTCCATGCCTTTTCGGTTTCATTATAGAGAAAGGAGAAGTTGTTTGTATGGTCATCTCTGTTGTGAGCATACATATTGAAGCACATCAGTCGATACATCTTTTCAACTTCAGCATAGTTTTGAGTCAGTTTAAGAGTAAGGGCAAGGAGTGTTGAATAATCTACACTCGGAATACGATGGGAGACTTCCAATAATGCCGAAACAGAAAGCATATGGATTCGCTTTGTTGTTCCGCTTGCTTCAAGTATGCGGTCAAAACGCTTTGTGCCGAAGTAGCCTTCACATTTGTGAGATGGGAACAATCTCGTTTCTGTCATCTCGATACCGCACTTTTTTGCGCACTCGGAATATTTATACTCAATAAGTCCAATATCTTTGCGGTCAATAGAAGCCGGGAATTTGACGATCCATTCTTCACCGTCGATCTTAGTCAGAATTTTAGGACGAGCACCTCCGGAGGAACCGCCAAGAAGAAACAATTCATCTAAATTGTCGGAATAATTTGTATCAAGGATACGCGCACACTCTTCTGCCAGACGGTCATAATCCATTGACACTTCTTCGAGGTACTGTTTATGTGCGGGATGATATGTGAGCGCACCCATGCCTGAGTTTCCGACGATTGCAAGTCGGTTGAGCATATCGATCTCGTGTGGGTTGATGCCGTTCTTCAGCAACATTCTATCTACCAATAAGCGCCCCCATCCATCGGGCAAGCTGTCTGAAAATGCCCCGAACAATCCGTCAAAGGGATCGATTTTAGGGATATATACTTTCTTTTGTAACGGTAAGCTGAACGGGCTTATGGAATATCCGTCCGCAAGCCATTTATCGGAATATTCAAAGGCGACAAGAATTCCGTTATATGTGGCAAGAGTGCCAACCTTTTTTTCGCCGATAAAGGCATCAAGGGACTTAAGTTTCTCCATCTATTATCTCCTGTATAGATTTTGGCGTACGCTTTGCAAACAAGTCTGTAAAGTCATCTGTACAATCAAGAACTGCGGCAATTTTCAGAAGAGCCGTGAGCGCAATCTCTCCTGTGCCTTCAAATCTTCTTATGGAACCATAGCTTACTCCGGATATCTCTGCCAATTTCTCCATAGATAGCTTGCGGTCTTTACGGAGAGAGCGCATGTTTTCTGCAATTCTTTTGCTTATATCTTTCGGTGTTTCAAATTCAAAGTTTATCATGGTTAATATTTTAGCAGATTTAGCTCTGTAAAACAAGTATTTGCTAATATATTAGCAAATATTCATGACTGTTTGGAGGTTTGAGAAAGCTCGCTATACTGATTACGGAATTAGAAACTTTTCATATGCTTTACGCCATCTCTTGTCAAATCTTCGCTGAAAAAGTATACTCTATATATGGTAGAAAGTATAATGAGCACAATTGCGAAATATTCGCTCATTGAGGCGGAACAGGGCGTTGTCGTGGGTGTTAGCGGCGGCGCTGATTCTGTTGCATTGCTCGTATCACTGCTTTCTGCTTCGCAAAAAATGAATTTTCGTGTCTTTGCGGCGCATTTGAATCACTGCATAAGAGAAGTGAGTGCAGTTGAAGATGAACATTTTGTGCGTGAACTGTGCGAGTTCTATGGCGTTCCGCTTTTTTCGGAGCGCATAGATGTACCGTATCTTGCATCTCATAATGGTGAAACGGTTGAGCAGGCGGCACGAAATGTGCGCTACGATTTTTTGGAGCGTGCAAGATTGCATTTCGGTGCAGATAAAATTGCCGTAGCTCATCATATGGATGATCAGGCAGAAAGTATAATGCTCCACTTGATAAGAGGAAGCGGACTTGCCGGACTTGCGGGAATGCAGCCGCAGAGAGGAAGAATAATAAGACCGCTGCTGTTTGTCAGAAGAAAGCAAATAGAAGAATATCTTGCCGAGAACGGTATCGTATACTGTACCGATGAAACGAATCTTGTGGCATCGGGAAGCAGAAACAAGCTCAGGCTTGAGCTAATACCATATATAGAAAGTAATTTGAATAACGCAATAGTGCCCACACTTTGCCGCCTGGGGGAAATAATGCGTCGTGACGAAGAGTATCTTGATGTGCAGGCAAAACGTGCATTGAATGAGGCACGATGTGGCGGCGGTTTTGACAGGGCGGCGGTATCACAACTTCCTCATGCCTTAAAAGCAAGGGTGATACGTCTTGCACTTGCTGAAGCAGGCGCCGTTACTGACATAGAGCGTATTCACATAGACAGCATAGCCGAATTGCTCAATGCACGAACGGGTGCAAGACTGCATTTGCCCGGTGTAGAAGCATGGGTCAGTTATGACAAGATATTTTTCGGCAATATAAAAAATACGGAAGATTTTTTATTTCCTTTGTGCATGGACGGCATCACAAAAACTCCGCTCGGTATATTTGAGGCGGAAATTTTGGAATCATGCGAGATTGAGAAAAACAGAATGGCCGCATACTTCGATGCAGACAAACTCAAAAATGTTGAGTTGTGTGTAAGAACACGCAGGAATGGTGATCGGATATATCCGATCGGTGCACCCGGAAAACGCAAGCTCAAAGACTTTTTTATCGATAAAAAAGTTCCGAGAGAAAATCGCAATATACCGCTTATATGCTCGCAAAGCGATGTGTTGTTCGTACCGGGCTTCTGCATAGGCGAAAATGTTAAAGCTGATGAAAATACAAAGCGCATATTACGTGTAATATATCATGACAAAAAATCAGAAACGGAGAGTTTGAATATGAACACAAATATGGAAAAAGACATCGAAAGAGTATTGCTCGACGAGGAGACTATACAGAAAAAGGTTGCCGAGCTTGGTGCGCAGATAACAAAGGATTATGCAGACAAAAATGTTTTGATGGTATGTATACTCAAAGGCTCCTCAATTTTCTATGCCGATCTGTGCCGCAAGGTGGATTGCAAGATGGAGATGGATTTCATGTCTCTGTCAAGCTACGGCAACGGACACAAGACTTCGGGAATAGTTCGTATAGCAAAGGATTTGGATACGAGCATAACCGGCCGTCATGTGCTCATAGTGGAGGATATAATGGACAGCGGTCTTACTTTGAACCATCTCATAAACCTTTTGAAGTCACGCCAGCCTGCATCTC
>JAFSFN010000152.1 GCA_017435185.1 Clostridia bacterium
CGTTTCAAGCATTGAGAAAGCTGTTTCAAAAATAAAGATACTGCTGTCTTCAAGTTCGCAAACTCCTTTTATCATGAGAACAGAGCAGGGTGCAATTGCACTTTCAAATATAAGTGTGACCGATGGTTCAATGACATTCAAAGGGATAACAGCTCCTTCGTCGATTACGATCACTTCAAGCGGTTCGCTTATGCAGGGTTCATCTGCAAAAACGGCGGTTGATTTTGTTGCACAGCCTGTCTGTACAGATGGTGTTTATTGCGAAGCCGATATAAAATGGTATGTGAATGGCGAGTTGGGCGGCAGTGGCCTTAAATATAGCTATACGCCTCCCAATGTCAACGGAACTTATGCCGTTACCGCAAAAAGCGGTGGTATCGTAAGCAATGAGATAATAATAAGTGTAGGTCAGCTCTATCTTCCCGAGGCGCCGGAGAAAGAACATGACGGCCAGCAGTTTGTCGGTTATCATGTCAATGTGTCGGGCAATTCAATGCTTCTTGAAGCAGGCTCACCTTTCATGGGCAATGCAAATGAACTCAAAGAGATAGAACCTGTATGGCTGTCTTTTGAAATGGCAGACGGTGCGGCGGTAAGAATGACCGCTCCTGCAGGGCTCAGATTTACGACAAAAGTAAAATATGACGAATATTCTGCGCTCGTTGCGGCCGCAGGTCTTTCAAATGTGAGCTTCGGCACGATAATTGCTCCTGCCGACTATATAGGTTACGGCAGAAATATAGAAGAACTGACGCTTGAAGCACTTGCAGAATGGGGAGGAGCCTATCTCAAGATACCCAGCACAAGATGGTATGACAGCGATTATTCGGTTAACGACGGTTATTACACATATACAGGAGTTATATGGAATGTTCTGAGCTCAAACTATAACAGACCGTTTTCCGGAAGAGGATATGTTTGCGTAACATATTCTGACGGAACGGTGAAGAATTTCTATACTCCGCATGATGAAAACAACAACTCCAGAGCCGTATGTGATGTTGCATATGCGGCACTTACCGACAGTACTGCTCCGTATACTGAGCAGCAACGCAGTGTTATGAAGACTTTTGTTGATGGTGTCGTTAATATAACTGCAGACGGACAGCCTGCTTGGACTGGCAACAGCGGTTATGAATCTCCTTATGTTGCAGATCAGCTCATAACAACAGAAGTCATATCAGTAATAGTGTCTCCAAAAAGCGGATATTCATGGAATGCTTCTGATGTGCGTGCAGTAACATATGACGGAGTGCGCCTGATGCCTCAACAATATGAGGTGAGCGGTAATGATATTGTTATAACCATAGAAAGATAAAAACTCTGTTTAGTCGGGAATAGGGGAAGCTTTTTACCAATGAAGAAATTTAAGTGCGTTATATGGTCTACAGCTATATTGCTTTTGGGAAGCATAATGGGCTTTTTGCTTTTATGTGGTGTGTTTCTTCTGCCGACTGAGCCGATGTTTGAAAATGCAAAGCAGTCGTCTGATATATTTGTCAATTCGGAAGAATATCCCTATCTCATAGACGGATATAAAAGCTCAATACTTGATATTTTCACGGATTCTCTCATGATAAATCATGCCGTGATATCTACGGATGCGAATATTATCGAAAGTGTTGTTAATGTATATCATACAAATGACGATGATACGAATCCTGTAAATTCGCTCGTAAAGTATCTTGAAAGTGGCGAATATGAGAAGTTATCGTCATATGAACGTTATTGGCATGGCTATCTTGTCACACTAAAGCCCATGCTTCTTTTGTTCGATTACGGTCAGATACGCCTTATAAATCTTGCGTTTTTTGCAATGCTGGGTGTTATAATGTTTATGCTCATGTGGAAGAAAGCGAGCCTTAAATATGCGATTGGCTTGCTTGTGTCCGTGATGTTCACAATGCCTCTTGCAATACCGTTTTCGCTACAGTTCTGCACAATTATGTATATTACGCTCCTTGCTGTCATTACAATGCTTGTTTTCCATGAAAAGTTTGCAAAGGGGCAGGGGTACATCTATTTCTTCCTTATAGTCGGTATGGTAACGAGCTATATGGATTATCTTACATATCCCCTTGCGGCCCTCGGCATTCCGATGGTAGTTTTGATTTTGCTCTCGGATAAAGAAACGTTAAAGCAAAAATTCATAAAAATAATAGGATTGTCCGCTTGCTTCGGCGTAGGCTACTTGGGAATGTGGGCTTTGAAATGGATAATAGGTGGTTTGCTTACAGGAAGTGATGTAATAGGAAATGCTGTCAGCAATATTGCCTTGAGAACATCTTCGGATGTGGATGCGACAGCTATAACATTCTTTGATGTCGTAGCCAAAAATTTCAGCATGATGAGCAATATGCCGTTTGTCGTACTTGCGACGGTAAGTATAGCTGTTCAGACAGTGCTTATTGCAATAAAGCGTATACCTACGAAAGAGGCGGTAAAAGAAGCCGCACCTTTCATGCTTATTGCATGTATGCCTTTTGCGTGGCAGTTTGTTACGGCGAATCATTCTTACATACACGCATGGTTTACTTTCAGGGTATATTGGATAACTGCGTTTGCGTGCATGGCCATGCTGTCTGTGTGTTTTCAAATTAAAAATTCAAAAGTGCGAGTTATAGATAAAATAATCAAAAAATAGTGGGGGACAGCACAAATGATAGCAGTTCTTATTCCATGTTACAACGAAGCAAAGACTATAGAAAAAGTTGTGTCCGACTTCAAAAAGGTGTTGCCCGAATCGGTTATCTATGTTTATGATAACAACTCAACCGACGGCACCGATGAGATAGCAAGAGCAGCCGGTGCTATTGTAAAGTATGAGTACAGGCAGGGCAAAGGTAATGTAATCCGTTCCATGTTCAGGGACATAGAGGCAGATTGCTATATAATGACGGACGGTGATGATACATATCCTGCGGAATATGCAAGACAAATGGCGGAGCTTGTGCTTGAAAAGAATGCGGACATGGTCGTTGGCGACCGTTTGACGGCAACTTACTTTACCGAAAACAAAAGGGCTTTCCATAATACCGGAAATAAATTGGTGAGAAAACTCGTAAATCTTATATTCAAAGGGAATATTACCGATATAATGACGGGATATCGTGCTTTTTCGCCCATGTTCGTAAAGTCTTTCCCCATACAGTCAAAAGGTTTTGAGATAGAGACCGAGATGACCATACATGCACTTGACAAGAACTTCCATGTTGTATCATTGCCCGTAGATTATAGAGACAGACCTGCAGGAAGCGTTTCAAAACTCAATACGGTATCGGACGGAATAAAAGTTCTTAAAAAGATAGTCAGACTTTTTAAGGATTACAAACCGCTTGCGTTTTTCGGAATAGTCTCGTTGTTGTTTGCCTTGGCGGGAATAGGCTTGTTTATTCCCATACTTATAGAATTTTTCAAAACGGGTTTGGTGCCCAAAATGCCGACATTGCTGGGTGCAAGTGTATTTGTGATAATTTCAATGCTCTCGCTTGTTTGCGGCCTGGTGCTTGATACAGTGGCAAAGAAGCAAAGAGACCAGTTTGAAATAGAGATGAATATAATAAAAATGTTGCTTAAAAAGCATAATTAAAAGTGCCGAAAGGCACTTTTGATTTTCAAATGAGGAAACTATGTGAAAAAAATAGCAATATATGAAATAATAGCTTGTATACAAGGCGTTTTTATGGTATAAACATAGTGGGTGAATTGGAACTTTCTAAGTTTACTATATACTATATTAAAGGAGAGAAAGAAATGAAAGATTACGTTGAATCACTCGGAATTATTGCTCCGAAGGCTGTTTATCGCAACCTTACTCCCGCTCAGTTGACGGAGAAGGCTGTTGAACGCGGCGAAGGCACATTGTCCCTCACAGGCGCACTTGTTGTAACAACAGGTAAGTACACAGGTCGTTCGCCTGAAGACCGTTATGTTGTTGATGCTCCCTCCGTTCATGACGATATCGATTGGGGCAAAATTAATGTACCCATCAGCGAAGAAAAGTTCGACAAGATATATAACCGTATGATGGCTTATTTGCAGGGCCGCGAAATCTTTATTTTTGATGGTTTTGCAGGTGCAGACGAGCAGTATCATTTGCCCGTTCGTGTTGTTAACGAGCTTGCAAGCCAGAATATGTTCATTCATCAGCTTCTCGTTCGTCCCACAGCAGAACAGCTCGAATCTTTTGTTCCCGGTTTCACTATCATCGTAGCACCCGGCTTCAAGTGCATCCCCGAAGTAGACGGCGTACACAGCGAAGCTGCTATCATCGTTAACTTTGCAAAGCGTATGGTAATCATCGCAGGCAGTCGTTATGCAGGTGAAATCAAGAAGTCCGTATTCTCCGTAATGAACTATCTCCTTCCCAAGCAGGGCGTATTTTCCATGCACTGCTCCGCCAATGTTGGCGCAGAAGGCGATGTAGCTTTGTTCTTCGGCCTTTCAGGCACAGGCAAAACAACACTTTCAGCAGACCCCGCTCGTAAGCTCATCGGTGATGACGAGCATGGTTGGGGCCCCAACGGCGTATTCAACATCGAAGGCGGCTGCTATGCAAAGTGCATCAACCTCACACATGAGAACGAGCCCCAGATTTGGGAAGCTATTAAGTTCGGTTCCTTGGTAGAAAACGTTGTTATGGATCCCGAAACTCGCGAGTTTGACTTCAACGACGGTTCGCTCACAGAGAATACACGCGTTGGTTATCCCGTTGAATATATCCCCAACTGCGTTATCCCCGGTGTTGCAGGTCATCCCAGCACAGTCGTATTCCTCACAGCTGACGCATTCGGCGTATTGCCTCCCGTTTCAAAGCTCAATCAGGATCAGGCAATGTACCACTTTGTTTCCGGTTATACATCCAAGCTCGCAGGTACAGAGCGTGGCATCGTAGAACCTCAGACAACATTCTCAACATGCTTCGGCGCTCCTTTCCTTCCCTTGCATCCCTCGGTATATGCTGAGATGCTCGGTGAAAGAATCGAGAAGTACAATGCAAATGTTTACCTTATCAACACAGGTTGGGCAGGCGGCAAGTACGGCGTTGGTAGCCGCATGAAGCTCCGTTACACACGCGCAATGGTAACAGCAGCTCTTAACGGTGAGTTGGAGAAGAGCGAGTTTGAACTCGATCCCATCTTCAATGTCATGGTTCCCAAGACATGCCCCAATGTTCCCGATGAATTCCTCAGCCAGAGAGCAATGTGGAATAACGATGCTGAATACGAAGCAACAGCTAAGGACTTGGCAGCAAGATTTGTCGCAAACTTCAAGAAGTACGACAATATGCCTCAGAACATCGTCGATGCAGGCCCGAAAGCGTAATTCAGATTATTATATGCAAGCTGCGCTTAACGAAGCGCAGCTTGCTTTTGCTATGGACGAAGTTCCTGTCGGAGCAGTAATTGAGTATAAGGGTGAGATAATTGCTGCAGCGCATAATCTTGTGGAAAGCACGCAGGATGCAATGGCTCATGCCGAAATACTGGCCATGCGTGAAGCATCAAGGCGCATGGAGTCGTGGCGATTGCAGGATTGTACGCTGTATGTGACGCTTGAACCCTGCGCAATGTGTGCAGGCGCAGCGGTAAACTGTCGCTTGAAGCGTATTGTGTTCGGAGCATTTGACGAAAAATACGGTGCTTGCGGCAGTGCAATTGATTTGACTGATGGGCTTCTTGCAAATCGAATAGAGGTGATAGGCTCAGTTATGGAAGCTGAATGTTCCAAGCTCCTCAGTGAGTATTTTAAGAAAAAAAGAGGGAAATAAGGAAAGTAACGATTTAGTTCACAAAAACACAACAGCTTGTACACTTGACCGTCTAACTCCGGACACAATTATATTTTAGAATTATAACTGTCGAAAGGAGAGATGCTAAAGAGACAAAAGTTCCTTTTTGGTTTTAATTTGATTTCCCTCCCCCAAAAACAGAAAAAAATGATGCCGGTTCGTTTCCCCCGAACCGGCATCGCCCTTTTGCGTTTTATTATTATACAAGACCTTGTGCTATCATAGCGTCGGCTACCTTTTTGAAACCGGCGATATTTGCGCCTGCGACAAGGTCGTAGCCAAGGCCGTATTCTTCGGCGGCTTCAACGGAAGCCGCGTGGATATTGCTCATGATAGTCTTGAGTTTGGCATCAACTTCTTCTGCTGTCCAGCTCAAACGCTCGCTGTTCTGACTCATTTCAAGACCCGAAACTGCAACGCCGCCTGCGTTGACTGCTTTGCTGGGTGCGACTATCATGCCGGATTCACGAAGGAATGCAAGAGCTTCGTTCGTGGTGGGCATATTTGCAACTTCGATATAATATTTTGTGCCGTTTGCGGCGATAGCCTTTGCTTCTTCCATGCCGATCTCATTCTGGTAAGCGCAGGGCATGCAGATATCGAACTTGCGGCCCCAGGGCTTCTGGCCGGGGAAGAATTCAACACCGAACTTATCGGCATAGTCTTGAACACGATTGCGGTTTGAAGCACGCATTTCAAGCATATATTCAATCTTTTCGGGAGTTGTAACACCGTCGGGATCGTAAATATAGCCGTCAGGACCTGCTAAAGTTACGACCTTTGCGCCGAGCTCTGCGACTTTCTTTGCAACACCCCAGGAAACATTGCCGAAACCGGAAATGCCGACTATCTTGCCCTTGATGCTGTCATTATTGTGCTTCAATACTTCTTCAAGATAGTAAACTGCGCCATAACCCGTAGCTTCGGGACGAATAAGGCTTCCGCCGTAGGAAATGCCCTTGCCTGTCAAAGTGCCGTTTTCAAACTGGCCTCTTATACGCTTATACTGGCCGAAGAGATAACCTATTTCACGACCGCCGACACCGATATCGCCTGCAGGAACATCAGTATTGGGTCCGATATGTCTGTAAAGCTCGGTCATGAAAGCCTGGCAAAAACGCATGATTTCAGAATCACTCTTGCCCGAGGGGTCAAAGTCGGAGCCGCCTTTACCGCCGCCCATGGGAAGGGAGGTGAGGGAGTTTTTGAATGTTTGCTCAAAGCCGAGGAACTTTATGACCGAAAGGTTCACATGGGGAGCAAAACGCAGACCGCCCTTGTAGGGACCTATGGCACTGTTGAACTGAACGCGATAACCGCGGTTGACATGGGGAACATTGTTGTCATCTGCCCAAACAACACGGAACGAAATAACACGTTCGGGTTCTACCATGCGCTCAAGTAATGCCATTTTTTCATATTCGGGGTGCTGAGCTATGACGGGTTCAAGTGAAGACAAAACTTCTTCTACCGTCTGCAAAAATTCTTTTTGGTCGGGGTCGCGCTTTGCGACTTTTTCGATAACTGATTGAATGTAGCTGTTCATAATATATCTCCTAAAAAATTTAGTCTGAAATAACATTGAACTAATAATAGTATATTCAGCAGGCAAAATCAAGGGTAAAACAACAAAAAATGCAAGTTTCGGGATTAGAAGTTGCAAAAAAAGCAGGTTTCCAAGCAAAAAGTCACGCAGACCGAAAGGAAAGCGTGACTAAACTGCATTTGTACACTATGAAGACTGTCAGAAATTGAACAGCAGATCTTCGTAGGTGGGGAAAGGCCAAAATTCTTTTGCGGTGAGAACTTCAAGCTCATCAGCATAAGAACGAAGCTCGTTCATTGTGGGAAGTGTTACATCACGGCAATACTCCGCAAGCGCAAGACTGTCGGCAATATTTGATGCATTAAGAATCTCGGACTTAAGTTTGCCGCAGGCAATATACAGCTTATTTGCATTATCGGAAATATCTCTGAGCAATTCTTCTTCGGGGGCTGTCAAAACCGACGACACTGCTTTCTTGCTGTTTATTGTGTCCGAAAGAAGTTTTTCATATTCAAAGACGGCAGGCAAGATTTCTTTGCGAGCCATTTCAAGCATGGTGTTGGCTTCAATACGGATAAGTTTTGAATAGCTTTCAAGTGATATTTCGTAGCGGGATTCAAGCTCTCGCTTTGTGTAGATGCCATGCTTAGTCAAAAGCTCTACATTTTTGGGTGAGATGAGGCTGGGAAGTGCGTCAACCGTGGTGGGATGATTTGTAAGCCCCCTCGACTCGGCTTCGTCTACCCATTCTTTTGAATAATTGTTTCCGCTGTAAAGTATACGCTTGTGGTTGCGTATCGTTCTGCGGAGCAACTTGAATGTTGCTGTTTTAAGATCTTCCGCTTGCTCTAGTTCATCAGCAAACAATCGGAGTGATTCGGCAACTATTGTGTTGATAATAGTATTTGCATCGGCTATCGAATGGCTTGAACCGGGCATACGGAATTCAAACTTATTGCCCGTAAACGCAAGAGGGCTTGTCCTGTTGCGGTCTGTATTGTCAAGTCTGAGATGGGGCAACACTTTTACGCCGCTTTCAAGAGTTCTGTATGAAGCGGCTTCATAGTCTTCCTTAGCTTCGATGCTTGAAAGGATGGATTCAAGGTCATCACCGAGGAAAATAGATATGATTGACGGAGGTGCTTCTTGCGCACCGAGACGGCAGTCGTTTCCTGCACTGGCGACAGAAGCACGAAGCAGATCCTGATAATCGTCAACGCCCTTTATAACGGCGCAAAGGAATATAAGGAAGAGCATATTGCTTTGCGGCGATGAGCCGGGATTGAGCAGATTGATGCCTGTATCGGTTGAAAGGGACCAGTTGTTGTGCTTGCCGCTTCCGTTAAGACCGGCAAAAGGCTTTTCATGCAAGAGACACACAAAACCGTGTCGCAATGCAACTTTTTTCATGATTTCCATTGTGAGCTGGTTATGGTCTGTTGCTGTGTTTACGCCGCTATATATGGGAGCAAGTTCGTACTGCCCGGGTGCAGCTTCTTTATGTTCTGTTTTGGCATAAACGCCTAAACGCCAAAGCTCGTTATCAAGGTCACGCATGAAGAGCTTTACACGGGGCTGTATCGCACCAAAATAATGGTCATCAAGCTCCTGACCCTTTGGCGGTTTTGCGCCGAAGAGTGAGCGAGAGCAGAATATAAGGTCTTTTCTTTGGTCGAAAAGCTCTTTTTCAACGAGGAAATATTCCTGTTCGGCACCTGCGTTAGCGTTTACGCTCTTTACATCATCGTGGCCGAAAAGTTTGAGCATTCTCAAAGCCTGCTGATTTATAAGCTGCATTGAACGCAGGAGCGGAGTTTTTTTGTCAAGAGCTTCGCCGCTGTATGAACAAAATACAGTGGGTATGCAAAGCGTTTCGTCTTTTATGAAAGCATAGCTTGTGGGATCCCATGCCGTGTATCCGCGAGCTTCAAAAGTGACTCGAATACCTCCGGATGGGAAACTTGAAGCATCAGGCTCGCCCTTTATAAGTTCTTTTGCGGAAAACTCCATTATAGCAGAGCCGTTGTTGTGCGGAGAAATGAAGCTGTCGTGCTTTTCGGCAGTGATGCCTGTGAGCGGTTGGAACCAGTGCGTGAAGTGTGTTGCGCCTTTTTCGATAGCCCAATCTTTCATTGCAGAGGCAACAACTCCTGCAACATCTTCGTCAAGAGCACTGCCCATGCGGATAGTATCCTTGAGGGCATTATATGTTTCTTGCGGTAATCTTTCTTTCATTACCGTTTCGTTAAATACCATTTCGCCGAATAATTCGCTTATGTTCATCAAATGTTCTCCATTTTATGCAAATATACTACAATTATATACCGTAAGAGTTTCGCGGTCAATGCAGCTCTTGCAAAGCTGAGCAAAGAATAGTAAAGTAATGACGGAGAGAAGAGGTAGACAATAAATGCAGAATTTTGTTGAAATATATGCTCCGCTTACAGGACAAAAGCTCAAGACAGTGAGTGCTTTTTTGGAAAGCAGAGGACTGTCTTATGAGAATGATGCTGAGATTTGTGCCGTTATATGGAGTGACGACGGAAAAATTGAGGCTACGGGCTCGCTTGCGGGTAATGTTTTGAAATATATTGCTGTGAGCGAAAGTGCGCTGGGTACAGGCGCATGTGCGAGCATAGTCAGTGAGCTTGTGACCAGGGCGCATAATTTGGGAAGAAAACACCTCTTTTTATATACCAAAAAAGAAAATGAAGCCATGTTTTCATCTCTTGGCTTTTATAAGGTCGTATGCACTGATAAAGTGCTGATGATGGAAAATAAAAAAGGCGGTATTGAAAAATTCCTTAATGATATAAAAACGGAGACAGTTGACGGACAGACGGTAGGTGCAGTCGTTGCAAACTGCAATCCGTTTACTAACGGACATCTTTATTTGATAGAAAAAGCGGCGAGCCTTTGTGATACTCTCCATGTTTTCATCGTGAGCGAGGACAGGTCATATTTCAAAGCTGAGATACGGTATGACCTTGCAAAAAAATGTACAGAACATTTGAAAAATGTATTTGTTCATAAAAGTGAGCAGTATCTTGTGTCATATGCGACATTCCCCGCTTATTTTATAAAGGAAAAAGCAGATATCCAAAATGTACAGATGGATCTTGATCTCTGCCTGTTTGCGAAAAGAATCGCTCCTGCGCTTAATATAAAAAAACGCTTTGTTGGAACAGAACCTTTCTGCGCTGTAACATCATTGTATAATGAAAGAATGAAGCATATATTACCTCAAGCGGGCATAGAGGTCATTGAGACAGAACGCCTTGACAACATAAGCGCAAGCGAGGTGCGAAGAGCGATAAATAACTCGGACATGGAGAAGATAAAGACGCTCGTTCCGAAGATTGTATATGAATATATCAAAAGTAACACTTGAAGAAATGCTTATTGCCCGTGAGGCAAGAGTGCAAAAACAGCGACAGCTCATTGAAAAGAATGGACTGCCGCTTGTTTGCTTTACAATGAATATTGCAGGCCCGGTGAAAAACACGCCTCTTGTGCAGTTTGTTTTCATGTGGGGAGCAAATATGCTTTACGGCTTGTTTGGTGACAATATAAAGGAAAGAGATATACAAATCGAAAAAACGGGTTGTACAGCATACTATGTAATTGATTGTGAAGCATCGGAAATAAAACAGAAAGCAGTGAGTATTGAAAACAGCAGTGAAGCGGCTCGGTTGTATGACATTGATGTTATAGATACTGACGGAAAAAAACTCTCACGAAGTGAAAAACGAAAATGCATCATATGTTCGGAAAAAGCGGCAGTATGTGCCCGAAGCCGAGCACATGGTCTCGAACAGGTACAGTCAAAAACCGATGAGCTTCTCATTAAATTTGCGGCAGAGAAACTCAGGGAATGTGCTTGTGAGGCACTCATTACAGAGGTAGAAGCCGTTCCGAAACCCGGACTTGTCGATGCGAGAGGAAGCGGCTCACACAAAGATATGGATATCTGTACTTTCAAAAGAAGCATAGCGGCACTTGCTCCGTATTTTGAAGAGTTTGCTGTGTGCGGAATGAGAGCGCATGAAAAAACACCCGATGATATAATGCAGCTGCTTCGCCAAATAGGCATAAGAGCCGAGAAAGCAATGTATGAGGCAACGGATAATGTTAATACCCATAAGGGCATGATATTCTCGCTGGGTCTTATTTTGTGCGATTTGGGCAGGCGGCTTATGGGTGAACATACTGCGTTGTGCTCGCTTGCTATGTCGGGTATGGATGAATCTTTCAGCCGAGCAATGCAAACTCCTGTTACACATGGAGAAGTACAGTATAAAAAAAAAGGCGCCATGGGGATAAGGGGCGAGGCGGCAAACGGATTTCCTCATGCAAGAGAAGCGGCCTTGCGTTTTGCGCAGTATAGGAAGAATTTCAGCGTGAATGATGCGGCAGTGCTTACGCTTGCAGATATAATGAGAACACTTGAAGATACCAATATACTTCATCGCGGTGGAACTCAAGCACTGATGTTTATGCACAAGCAGGCGGAGATAATCACTGCAATGCCTGAGGCGGAAAGATTGACAGCTATGGAAAAACTTGATGCAGAGTTTATTGAAAGAAATATCAGCCCCGGTGGGTGTGCAGATACACTTGCGTTAGCTATTTTTCTTGACTTGCTTGAGAAAAAGTATTACTATTCGTTTTAATATATTTTGACGAGAGAGGAAAATGGAAAAGAAGAAATCGGCTTTCACGGCTTTTTTGCACAGAAAAGGCATCGTCATTTCATGGAAACGCTATTTTGTAGATGCGTTGGGTTCAATGGCGCTCGGCTTGTTTGCTACGCTTTTGATGGGTACGATATTCGGTACATTGGGTGACAAGCTCGGCATCGAGTTTTTTAATCAGCTCAAGGAATATGCACAGGGTGCTACAGGCTGTGCGCTTGGCGTTTCGATAGCGCTTGCTCTTAATGCACCTCCACTCGTAATGCTGTCTGCGGCTGTAGTGGGCTTGGCAGGTAATACACTCGGCGGCCCTGTCGGTGCTTTTCTTGCTGCAATAGTTGGTGTTGAACTAGGAAAAGTGGTATCAAAGGAAACGCCTGTTGACATAATCGTTACTCCTACTGTCACTATTGCATCCGGCTGTGCGCTGGCTATTGGCGTTGGCCCCATAGTTTCACAGCTCATGGAATGGCTCGGTCAGGTGATAATGACGGCAACAGAGTTGCAACCGTTGCTCATGGGAATAGTAGATGGTTATTGCCTGCCTCATGGATTTATGGGACAGGTGTATACTTGCGTAACAAATTGTTTGACTGGGGCTTTTTCCAAGAGCATA
>JAFSFN010000153.1 GCA_017435185.1 Clostridia bacterium
ACTTATGTTGTATTTGATGAATTCGGCCATGTCGGATGCAGTTATAAAGCATAATGTAATTTCGTTTTTTTGTTTTTTTGCAAAAGCGAGTGCTTCTTTCGAAACAACGGCGGTACAGAAAACGGCTGCATGGCAAAGTTCTCTCTTGAGTGTGTTTTGATATATGGCCAAAAGATCGTCCGTTGTAATGGGTGATGTCTTTTGAAGCACCGAAACTGAACAGTCAAAAGGAAAACGGTCGGGATTTTTACTTGTATATTCACGTACGAGTTTGAAAAGCTCCTGCTTGGGAAGCAGAGTAAAACGCTCACAAAGTATTTCCGTTTTCAATCTGTTTTTTTCAGCGGCTGTGAAACGCTCAAAGCGTATGCTCTTCAAAAGCTCGGCTGCTACTGAAAGTATTGAAAGAGAAATGAGCGGAAGCAGTATTTTTAGTATATCGTTTTTTACTGCTGACGAGAACCATACATACAAAAGTATGAAAGCAATTATCCTAAACGCCAAAAAGTCGGCAAAGCGTGCAAACATACCTCTGCCTTTGAAGAATGCTGTTTTGTAATATCGTTTTATCTCGCGTTCTTTTTTCATAAAAATCCTCCGTTTACAATTAGTGTTGCCAAATGTGGGGATTTTCAAACTGAATAATATATTGTATAATGTCTTATATGCGAATAGGAATTTTAGGCGGCAGCTTCAATCCGATACATTTCGGACACCTTCAATTAGCGCAGTGGACACTGAATGAATACGGCCTTGATGAGATAATGCTTGTAACAGCTTCACAACCGCCTCACAAGGAGATAGCTCAGTCGGTAAGCGGTGAAATGCGTTTTGAAATGGTGCGCAGAGCTGTTCAAGACATAAACAACATAAGTGCAAGTGACATTGAGCTTGAGCGTGATGGCGTAAGCTATACGGTAGATACGCTCAGGCAGATAAAGTGTGAACATAAAGACGCAGAGCTGTTTTTGGTGATAGGCGAGGATATGCTTTTCTCATTGCCCACATGGCGTGACATAGAGGAAATAGTAAAGATTGCCAAAATAATAGTTTATGCGCGTCCCCGTGTTGACGGCAACGAAAAAGATGAGGCAAAAAGGCTTGCAAAAGAGTATAATGCAAATATATATGTGGGCACATTTACCGGTCTTGACATATCATCCACGATGATAAGAGAGGCTGTGCATGAAGCAAAACCGATATCGTCGCTTGTGCCAAAGTGCATTGAAGAATATATTTATGAGAACGGCTTGTATCTTCCCGATGAAATAAAAAAAATACAGGCTGATATAAAGAGAACGGTAAAGAGCAAGCGTTACAGGCATATAATGGGTACTGTCCGATGGGCAATAGAGCTTGCGGACAAGCATAAAATGGATACAAAGCAGGCGAGAATGGCGGCACTTTTGCATGACTGTGCGAAATTTGCACCCGAGGAGCAGATGGCAGAGGCAAAGCGTTTGGGAATAGAGCCTACGCCCATAGAACAGGCATCGCCCGCATTGCTTCATGCAAGGCTTGGTGCCGTATATGCTAAAGAAAAATACGGTGTCGATGACGATGAGATAATGGAAGCGATACGCTGTCACACATTGTGTCGCCTCGGCATGACAAGGCTTGATAAGCTGCTTTACATAGCCGATAAGACAGAGCCTTTAAGGTCATTCCCGGGAGTTAATACACTGCGTAAAAAAGCATGGGAAGACCTTGATATAGGCACTGTGGCGTGTATGGACTACAGCATAGCCCACACTCGCAATTCGGGGAAACAGCTTGATGATACTATCCTTTCGGCAAGAGAGGAGATACTTAAAAAAATAACAGGAGGTAAGAGAAAGTGAACGAGAAAACGCGTGAACAGGTAATGAAACTGTGCGAAGTGCTCGACGGCAAAAAGGCAATGGATATCAAGGCAATATATGTTGCAGATAAAACAATAATTGCCGACTGGTTCATAATATGCAGCGGACGCGTTGCGTCACAGGTAAAGATGCTTGCCGATGAACTGGAAGATGAAGCATACAAACTCGGTCTTGAAACAAGACGCAAGGAGGGTTATGCAGATGGACGCTGGGTCGTTTTGGACTTTGCGAATATTTTGGTGCACATCTTCCTGCCGGAAGAGCGTGAATATTACAACATGGAACGCTTATGGGCAGAAAATCCCGATGAATGTATCTCATTCTCAACGGAAGATTGACGATTTTTTTGGGGAGCGATAAAAAGTCGCTCCCCTGTCACAAATGATAAAAAACTGAGGTGTGCTCATGTCAGCAGAAATAAAAAAACCGGTATATCACACACATATATCCTCGAAACACAGAATGCTTGATCTCAATTTGAAAGAGGTCTGGCGTTACAGAGATTTGATAGTCTTATTTACAAAGCGCACATTCGTGCTTACCTACAAGCAGACGGTACTCGGCCCTGCATGGATATTCTTAAATCCGTTCCTGACCAGCCTTATCTATACATTCGTTTTCGGTGGTATAGCGGGTATCGGCACCGACGGTGTTCCGACTATATTGTTCTATCTTTGCAGCAATGCCATTTGGACTTTGTTCTCAAGCTCCATAACAAAAAATGCTCAAACATTTACGGCAAATGCCAATGTCTTCGGAAAAGTTTATTTCCCGAGACTCACGATGCCTATATCAAACATGCTTTCTTCAATCATACAGTTCGGCATACAGATGTTGCTCGTGCTTGTTTTCCTTGCCTACTATGTATTTAGGGGTGAAGTCAGCCCGAATTGGGAGGCATGGCTTTTGATCCCCGTCGTACTTTTGCACGTAGGTGTTATGAGCTTGGGCTTCGGCATAATAATCTCAAGTTTGACTACAAAATATCGTGACTTAGCAATTCTTGTCACATTCGGTGTTCAGTTGTGGATGTATATAACTCCCATAGTATATCCTCTCTCCCAGGTGGGCGGTGGCATAATGGAAATGGTAATGATGATAAATCCCGTCACAGCGCCTGTTGAATTGTTCAGATATGCGGTGCTCGGTCAGGGTACGATATCGCTTGGATATTATGCTGTTTCCGTAATAGTTACACTTGCGGTTGCGGTATTTGGCATAATGCTGTTTAACAAAGTAGAAAAGACATTCATGGATACGGTCTAAGGGTGGATAATATGAGCAAGCAGACAGATAACAGAGAAATAGCCATAAAGGTATCGGGCGTTAAGAAAAGATACAAACTCGGCCAGATAGGCGGCGGCACGCTTACCGGAGACTTGCAGAGTTGGTGGGCAAGAATAAGGGG
>JAFSFN010000019.1 GCA_017435185.1 Clostridia bacterium
CTCTCGTAAGCCCTGCAATGCTGTTTATAAATGTTGACTTGCCTACATTAGGTATTCCCACTATCATCGCCCTGACAGTCTTTGCAATGCCTTTCGCCTTGAATCTTTCCACCTTTTCTTTTGCGGCTTCTTCTATGAGAGCGATCTCATTTTTTCGTTTGGAAGTATGGGTAGCCACACACTCAATAGCTTTTATGCCTCTTGAACGATAATGCTCTATCCATTTTTTGTTTTCCGTTTTGTCGGCCAAATCGGATTTGTTAAGTATTATCACACGATCCTTCGACTGAAAAAGCGTGTCAAAATCCGGGTTACGGGTAGCAATAGGCGCTCTTGCATCAACTATTTCTATAACTACATCTATGAGTTTTAAGTTTTCCTGTAAAAGGCGCTTTGCCTTCGCCATGTGGCCGGGATACCATTGAATTATCATGTTTGCACTACCTTTGCGTTTATATAAAAAATTGCCCCCAAAGCCAAGCCCTGGGGGCATCTTGCGACAATTTTATTTTTCGACTATGCGCTCAACAACCTTAGCTGCCTTACCGACTCTGTTGCGCAGATAGTAGAGCTTAGCTCTGCGTACTTTACCGTGACGCACAACTTCGATTCTGCCAAGTCTGGGGCTGTTGTAAGGGAATGTTCTTTCAACGCCTACGCCGTATGATACTCTGCGAACCGTGAACGATTTGCGAATACCGCCGCCCTGCATTTTGATTACTGTGCCTTCAAAGTTCTGAAGTCTTTCACGCGTACCTTCGATAACCTTTACATATACGCGTACTGTGTCACCTATCTCCAATTTGGGAAGGTCTGTTCTGAGTTGTTCTTTTTCAAGTTCTCTTATGATGTTGGACATTTTATGCCTCTCCTTTCATAGACGTTCTTACCTGTAACGAAAGCACAGACAGCGGACCGTCCGTCATACGCACGACATTATACTACACAAAGCAGAATAAAGCAATGCTTTTTTAGTATTTATTAAGATTTTATTTAAGTTTTTCCAAGAGGTCGGGACGCCTTTTTTTCGTTTCTTCCAAAGACTTTTCACGCCGCCACTTTTCTATTTCTGCATGATTTCCCGAAAGAAGCACATTGGGCACTTTCATGCCTCTATATTCAGCCGGCCTTGTATATTGAGGATATTCAAGCAAACCGTCGGAAAAGGATTCGTCTTTGTTGGAATCATCACTGCCCAATACACCGTCTATAAAACGGCTTAAACAGTCTATCAGCACCATTGCAGGCAATTCACCGCCCGTGAGTACATAATCGCCTATTGAAACTTCTCTGTCCATAACAGAAAGCGCTCGCTCATCGATGCCTTCGTAATGTCCACATAAAAGCAGAAGCGAATCTTTCTTTGCAAGCTCCTTCGCAAGTGACGGCGAAAGCACATCACCTCTCGGAGTGAGTGCGATCCTGTATGCCCTATGTTCGGAATCGACTTCATCAAGACACGAAAATATCGGCTGGGGCATCATCACCATGCCGGCACCGCCGCCGAAAGGATAATCGTCGGCATTTTTGTGCTTGCTTTCAGAATATTCTCGGATATCATGCAGAACAAATTCCAAAATGCCTTTCTGCTCAGCTCGCTTCATTATGCTTGAGCCCAATACTCCGTGAAACATTTCAGGGAACAGTGTGAGTACATCAATCTTCAAAGAGCCCCACCTCCGCAAGCACGTCAGCATCGAGAGTTATGAGTTTATTGTCGATATCCACCGTTTTGAGCACCTTTTTTAAGGCAGGAAGCAGCAGCTTTCTCTCGCCTTTTATTTCATAGACATCGTTCGCACCGGTAGAAAAAACATCGGTCAGTTTGCCGTGGTCGTTGCCGTCTGTATCCACTACTCTGCAGCCTATAAGATCTACGATGAAATATTCACCTTCGGGCAATTTGCGAGCATGACTTCTGTCAACGCAAATATATACATTGCGAAGACGCTCAGCGGCATTACGGTCGTTGCAGCTGTCTATCTGCAAATATACATCACTGCCCTGAACATTGGCATTTGTGACCTTTATGCTCTCATATCTGCCAGATAATTCCAAATATGCGTCAGAAAGTGCGTTAAAACGCCCCACATCATCTGAGAGGGGCATTACTTTTAACGCACCGTGAACGCCATGGGGGCGCACTATGACGCCCACCCTTAAATATTCTGTCTTTTTTTCTGCGGCCATGCTCAGTCTACTTCAAGTATGTTTACGGAATACTTTCTGTCTTCCTGAGCGGAAGCAGCCTTGACTACAGTTCGTATAGCTTTTGCAATACGACCCTGCTTGCCGATGACCTTGCCCATATCCTCGGGAGCAACAGTGAGTTCGATAACGGTTGCATTTTCCTCAACTTTTTCTTCGACCTTCACTTCATCACTCTTATCGACCAAGTTCATGGCTATGAATTTTACGAGTTCTGCAATATTTCCCATATTGTCCCTCGTTATTGAATAGCACCGGACTTCTTGAGAAGATCGCGCACTGTGTCTGTGGGCTGAGCGCCGTTCTTCATCCACTCGATAGCGCGGTCATTTTTGATATTGATGGTTGCGGGTTCTGTGAGGGGGTTGTAATAACCGATTTCCTCAACGAAAGCACCGTCTCTGGGTGCGCGTGAGTCTGCAACAACAACACGGTAGAAAGGAGCCTTCTTTGCGCCCATTCTTCTCAATCTGATCTTAAGCATAATTTTCCTCCAAAATATAAAATAATTTGTTTTATCAGTTAAAAGGTGAAACCTTACAACTTCTTAAAGTTAAAACTTGAACGGGAATCCGCCTCTGCCCTTTCCTCGTTTGAGGAACTTGCCCATGCCGCCGTTTGTCAGCTTCTTCATGAGCTTGCGTGAGCTTTCAAACTGATTCAGCAAACGGTTTACATCCTGAACCTGTGTGCCGCTTCCCGCCGCTATTCTGCGCCTTCTGGAAGCATTTATCATTTCGGGTTTTCTGCGTTCGTAAGGTGTCATAGACTTGATTATTGCTTCCATTCTGGCAACCTGTTTCTCATCTATTTCAACATCGCCCATCTTGCTCGCATCCATACCGGGCATCATGCCCAATATATCCTGCAATGAACCCATTTTCTTCATCTGAGTAAACTGGTCGAGGAAATCCTCAAGCGTGAACTCAGCTTTACGCATTTTTTCTTCAAGCTCTGCCGTCTTTTTCTCGTCAAACACAGCCTGAGCCTTTTCAATGAGCGTGAGCACATCGCCCATGCCCAAAATTCTTGACGCCATACGGTCGGGATAGAAAGGCTCAATCTCCGTGAGCTTTTCACCGATACCGCAGAACTTGATGGGCTTGCCCGTGACTTCACGAACCGACAGAGCCGCACCGCCGCGCGTATCGCCGTCGAGCTTTGTGATTATAACACCCGTAAGCTCAAGTTTGTCGTTAAATGCCTTTGCCGCATTAACTGCGTCCTGACCTGTCATCGCATCGATAACAAGCAAAATTTCCGAAGGATTAAGCTCGTCTTTTATGGCGGCTATCTCGTCCATCATGCTTTCGTCTATGTGCAATCGGCCTGCCGTATCGACAATAACAAGGTCATTGAAATTGCGTTTTGCATGTTCAATAGCGAGTTTGGCTGTCTCTATCGGGTCCTGCTGACCGCGTTCAAAAACAGGGATTCCTGCTTTTTCACCGACTACCTGAAGCTGTTTGACAGCGGCAGGACGATAAACGTCGCAAGCAACGAGCAAGGGCGATTTACCAAACTGCTTTTTCAAGTGCAAAGCCAGCTTGGCAGCCATTGTGGTCTTACCTGCACCCTGCAAACCTGCAAGGAGAACAACCGACGGAACGGAATTGCCAAACTCCAGCTTGCTGTTAGTGCCGCCCATTAAGGCAGTCATTTCTTCGTTGACGATTTTTATGACTTGCTGACCGGGAGTAAGTGCTTCAAGCACTTCAGAGCCAACACAGCGTTCCGTGACAGTATTAACGAACTTTTTAACTACCGCAAAACCTACATCGGCCTCCAAAAGCGCAAGTTTGACCTCACGCATTGCCTCACGGACATCTTTTTCCGTGAGTTTGCCTCTGCCCGAGAGCTTTTTGAATACATTTTGAAGTTTTGTGGTCAATCCCTCAAATGCCATAATATTCCTCGCAAATATTCTTCATCGCCGCAAGCTGTTCGCCATATTTTTCAAGTTCACCGTTGTTTGCCAAATCTTGCTCAAGCTGAGTAATTGCCATCATAAGCCTGTCAGCCCTGTCAACGATGCCGAGCTTGCTTTCCATATCAAGCAAAGTGCTTTTTGCACGCTGTATTCCATCTCTAACGCCTTGACGCGATATATTCTCGCGCTCGGCTATTTCCGAAAGAGAGTAATCATCGTTTATGTGCTGCTCTAAAACATTTTTAGAATGTTCGGTCAAAAAATCACCGTAGCAGTCCAGCAAACGAGATAATTTTATATTATCCAAGCATTTCACCGCTTTCACTTTGTGTAAAGCATTTTTGCTTTACAGCTGTTCTATTGTACCACATCAGCAGTATATGTCAAGAGAAACTTTACAAAACAACAAAAACCGCACCTTTTTTGTGAGATGCGGTTCTTTTTGCTTTTTCTAATTCACCGTTGTTTATCGAAACAAGGAGGATTAGCCACCGAAAAAAGTGGAGCGGAGTTGTTCGCAAAACTTAAAGTTTTACGGACGAACATAAGTCTGTCTGATTATCTGCCTCTGTGCTCCTGGAAGCAAGCGCTGCAGTAAACAGGCTTATCGTTCTTGGGTACGAACGGGAGCTTTGTGGGTGCACCGCACTGTGAGCATATAGCATCGTGCATTTCTCTCTCACCGTTACGCTGGCTCTTGCGAGAATTTCTGCATGCCTTGCAGCGTGTGGGCTCATTCTGGAAACCCTTTTCTGCGTAAAATTCCTGTTCACCTGCTGTGAAAACGAATTCTGCACCGCAATCCTTGCATACCAAAGTCTTGTCCTCGAACATTTTTTAATCCCCTTGTAATAAATATTTTTTTGGCTATTCAAACACGCAGCTGACCTGGTCTTTGACCCCACACTCGCCAACCGGACGATTTGCTACTGAGCAATATTGCCTCCCACTCCTCGCCTCTCGACCGAGAAAACCCGATCGGTTGGACTTACACCTAAGCCGCACCATGCTCACCGGAATTTTTCCTGCTTACGTGGATCGTTTCGCCTGCGACTGGCATCGACTTTCAACCACAGACCTGCACGCTTAAATAACTTGCAATAATTATATGATACACACCCTTAAAAGGCAAGAATTATTTTCCAAATAATGTCTTTTATTCGTTTTTTCAATAATTCCCCTTTTATGACATCGCCTCATTACCAAGTGGGTACAGCAACACTTTCGGGCAGTTCTTCCGTCATTCTGAGCACTGAATTTATTTGAGCGAACAATTTAAGCATCGTTTTATACGATATCGTACCATTCTCAGTCTCGATGCTTCCCGGCGCAGCACCGTTTGCATCAATATATGAAAGTACCGATTTTGCAAGTTCCGTATATTCCGCTCTTGTAAGCTCGTCAGCCGTTAACGAATCTTCTGTCGTTTTGCCTGTCTCCTGTGCGTTGTTCCTTGCCACCTCGCGTTTTATTCCGTTATCCGCATCAACCACAGCTTCTGCCATAATACCGAGGAATTCGGGCATATAAACTCTTTCTGTGCCAACAGTAACATAATTCGGCAATCTTCCGTTTCTTTCGATTGCGTCATTAACTCGCTTTGCCGCATTCAATAAAGCCAATCTGTTCAACGGTTCCTTATCCGTAAGTTTGGGCAGCGGTTCACTCCACGGAGAAATAGTTACAACTTCGGGTAACTCGCCCTCTGTTTTTATTATCGAACAGACATTTGCAAAGAGTTTAACAAGATTTTGATACGATATAACACCTACACTTGCCACTATATAACCCGGTGCAGATCCGTTTTCATCAACATATGCCAATACCGCATTTGCAACAGCGATTATTTCTTCCTGCTTAATCTCCTCTGACTTGAGATTTTCATA
>JAFSFN010000020.1 GCA_017435185.1 Clostridia bacterium
AGCCGACCCGCTTTTCACCATATCATACATCGGTGTTAACGGTGGTATGGTCATTGCCGTTGCCGATGACCCCGGAATGCACAGTTCACAGAACGAGCAGGATTCACGCCATTATGCAATAGCGGCAAAAGTACCCATGCTTGAGCCTTCGGATTCAAGTGAAGCTCTCTCTTTCACCAAGCTCGCCTTTGAATTGAGCGAGCAGTTCGACACGCCCGTAATAATCAAAATGTGTACTCGTGTTGCTCATTCTCAGAGCATAGTTGAAACAAGCGAGCGTGCCGACATTGCAAGAAAGCCCTATGTAAAAGATGCGGCAAAGTACATAATGATGCCGGGTTACGCCAGGAAGCGCCACCCCATCGTTGAAGAAAGGACTGCCGCACTTACAGAATATGCCGAAACTTCACCAATCAACCGTGTCGAAAAAGGCAGTTCAAACCGCTTGGGCATAATCACATCCAGCACATCGTATCAATATGTAAAAGAAGTTTTCGGTGACGATGTATATATTCTGAAGCTGGGCATGATAAATCCCCTGCCCAAAAAACTCATACTCGATTTTGCAAACAGCGTGGAAAAGCTCGCCATAGTAGAAGAGCTTGACGGAATAATCGAAAAGCACTGCAATTCGCTCGGTCTTGATGTTGTCGGTAAAGACACATTCTCACCAATCGGCGAATATTCACAGAACTATATTGCAGAAAAGTTCAGCATGCCCATACCCGATAGCAAGGCACTTTCCGACGAGATACCCATTCGTCCTCCCGTTATGTGCGCGGGCTGTCCTCATCGCGGTTTGTTCTACACGCTTTCAAAGCTCAAACTCCATGTTGTCGGTGATATCGGCTGTTATACTTTGGGCGCACAAGCACCCTTGTCAGCAATAGATTCTGTTGTATGTATGGGTGCATCCGTCTCCGGCTTGCATGGCTACAATAAGGCAGTCGGCAAGGATGGTGAAGAAAACACTGTTGCCGTAATAGGCGATTCTACATTCATGCACTCCGGCATGACAGGTCTTGTGAACATTTCCTACAATGCAAGCAATTCGACGGTCATAATACTCGATAACTCCATAACAGGCATGACAGGGCATCAGCAGAATCCTACAACAGGCTATAACATCAAGGGTGACGTAGCTGCCAAGGTTGACCTTGAGTCGCTTTGCCGCGCACTCGGTATAAATCGTGTTCGTGTCATAGACCCCTATAACCTTACCGAAACCGAAACCGTAATCCGTGAAGAACTTGCCGCAAGTGAGCCCTCGGTGATAATCTCACGCCGTCCCTGCGTACTTCTTAAATATGTAAAGGCAAAAACACCGTTGACGGTAAATACCGACAAGTGCATAGGCTGTAAGGCGTGCATGAAGTTCTCTTGTCCTGCAATCAGCATAATCGACAAGAAAGCGCATATCGACGAAACTCTCTGCGTTGGCTGCGGTGTATGTCAGCAGCTCTGCAAGTTCGGCGCATTTGAAACAAAGTAAGGAGACTGATTCATATGGAAACAAAGAACATAATGATAGTTGGCGTTGGCGGTCAGGGTTCACTCCTTGCAAGCAAGCTCTTGGGCAATCTGCTCATGACGGGCGGCTATGATGTCAAAGTCTCCGAAGTGCACGGCATGAGCCAGCGCGGCGGCAGTGTTGTAACATATGTCCGCTATGGCGACAAGGTCTATTCCCCCATAATCGACAAGGGTCAGGCAGACATCATAATCTCATTTGAGCTTTTGGAAGCCGCTCGCTATGTAGAATACTTAAAACAGGGCGGAACCATTGTCGTGAACACGCAGGAAATAATGCCCATGCCCGTTATCGCAGGCAATGCCTTTTATCCTGAAAACCTCGTCCAAAAGATTTCCGACTTAGGCATCAACATCGTTGCGTTTGACGCACTCTCGCTTGCACAGCAAGCAGGAAGTTCCAAGGCCGTAAATCTTGTTCTGATGGGTGCCGTATCGAAACTCTTCGATTTCTCACTCAGTGATTGGCAAGGTGCCATCGACAGATGTGTACCTTCAAAGTTCCTTGAACTCAACAAAAAAGCATTTGAATACGGAAGGAATGTACAGGTAACACCCCATGCTTAATCTCCCTGAACAAAAAGTTGCGCTCGGCACAGTACGAAATATAATTCGTGATACATTTGAATACGGCAAGCGCAGAAGCCTCGAAATAGGCGCAGAAAATGTGTTTGATTTTTCACTGGGTAATCCCAGTGTGCCTGCTCCCAATTGCGTTAACGATAAAATCAAGGCTATCCTTGAGAGCAATGAAAGCACTTCCATACATCAATACACAAGTGCTCCCGGTGACTTGAAAAACCTTGAAACGCTTGCTGCGTCACTCAACCGTCGTTTCGGCGGCGGCATCCGTCCCTCAGACCTCTACTTCACCGTAGGCGCAGCGGCATCGCTCACCTGCACCTTTCACGGTCTCACGGTAAAGGGTGATGAATATGTAGTGCTTGCACCGTTCTTTATTGAATATAAGGTATTCATCGAAGGTGCAGGCGGCAAAGTTGTCGTTACACCTCCGAATTTTGAAAACTTCCAGCCCGATTTTACTGCTATCGAAGCGGCAATAAATGAGAATACAAAAGGCGTGATAATCAATTCGCCCAATAATCCTTCGGGTGTTGTATACTCTGAAGAGACTATAAAGCAACTTGCCGCATTGCTCAAGAAAAAATCGGAGGAATACGCTCATCCCATATTCCTCATAGCCGATGAACCGTACCGCGAGCTCGTGTTTGACGGCTATACAGTGCCCTGGGTGCCCAATTATTACGACAACACGATAGTTTGCTATTCATACAGCAAGTCCCTTTCCATTCCCGGAGAAAGAATAGGCTATATACTTGTACCGCCCACGGTATGTGAGCATGACAAGGTATATGCATCCATATGCGGCGCAGGCCGTCAACTCGGTTTTGTAAACGCCCCCTCACTCTTCCAGCGCATAGCCGCAGAGTGTGACGGCGAGACCTCCGATATTTCGGTTTATCAGCATAATGCCGAGCTTATGTATAACAGCCTGACAAAAATGGGCTTCACCTGTATCCGTCCCGGCGGTACTTTCTATCTGCTCATGAAAGCACCAATGGAAAGTGCTCTTGAATTCTGCCTGAAGGCTCGTGAATTCGAACTTCTGCTCGTTCCAACCGATGCATTCATGTGCGAGGGCTTTGTCCGTATCGCATATTGCGTCCCCACAGAGCGCATAGAGCGCGCTCTGCCGGCCTTTGAGAAGCTGGCAAAAAGCTGTTTGTGATAATATATAAGGGGCTCTGCCCCTTTAACCCCGGTCGCTTTTGAAAAAGCGACGGAAAACAAATAAAAATAACAATTTATAAAAATCTCCGCAAATTGTTGCAGAGATTTTTAATGTAATACAGCTTTATTTGATGGATAATACGCCTGTACTTAAATCATATAGGCAGGAAAATTATGGATTACTATGAAATAGGTCAAAGGATCCGAAAATTCAGAAAAGCACAAGGGCTTTCTCAGGAAACCTTGGCCGAAAAAGCAGGCGTTTCCACCACGCATATGAGCCATATAGAAACAGGCAACACAAAACTGAGTTTGTCCGTATTTGTAACTATCGCATCAATTCTTCAAGTACGTACTGATGAACTGCTTTACGATAATTATGCATCTGAGCGCACTACCGCCATTGATTCGATAGCACAGATACTTGACAGTTGTTCCTGCATTGAACTCAGAATAATCGAGGATATAGTAAAAGCAGCCAAGTCTTCACTCGACAAGAACTTATAACTAAATAACAAAAGACCGGCAAATAATTGCTCGGTCTTTTAATTTAATCCCTTTTCCCTTGTTTTTGACGTTCTTTTCAAAAAGTCGGCGGGGTATGGGGCAGCGCCCCATAAAAAGCTATTCTATCATTCCTTCCAGAGACTTTATGCGCGCTTGAAGCCAACTCACCTCATCGGTAAGTACTTTAACTCTTGCTTCGAGGTGCTGTTTTTCATTGTCTCTGCGTTCAAAATCGCGCAACACGTCATCAAGAAAGTCATCGACTTCGATGATATCATATCCGCTGAACACACGACTGAATTTTTTGTTAAGAAGCTCTTCATTCGTCATTTTCAAATACCACAAGAAGCCGTTAAGCGTTTGTATGCTTAACAGCCTCTCCTTTTTCAAGAATAAAATTACATTCTGCCGCTGTAATCGGATGCCTCGTCGTTACCGATAACATCGTAGTTGTTGGGAGCAACAGTGAATATTCCGCGTGAAATGCGATAGATAGTACCGTTGAGCGCATATACAGCACCTGCCATGAAGTCAAGTATGCGCTGTGCACACTCAAGCTCAAGCTCTTCCATGTTTACGATTACGGGTTTACGGCTCTTAAGATTGTCAATGATGTTCTGTGTGTCTTCGTAGCTGATGGGATGATAAACTATCATCTTCTGTGTTGCAGAAGGAAGATTTACAACGTTATTTGAAGCAGAAGCCTTCTTTTTGTTGTTCATCTTGCCCATTGAGAGCACATTTTCTTTGGTATCTATTTCATCTTCATAGATATCATCCATGTACTCTTCGTCTTCGACATCAGTATCTTCGATACCGATATAGTCCAAAAATCTGCTGAATAATCCTGCCATTTGCGTATTCCTCCGTTTCAATCGAAATCTGATTCTAATCGGCGCTTGGAGAAATAATTGTGTGGTTCTTAACGGGATTTAGCTATCTCTTTCTACGCTTTACCGCTATATTTTAGCCCTTGCTCCAAAAAGTGCGGAACCTACACGCACCATAGTGGAGCCTTCAGCTATTGCTGCCATATAGTCACTGCTCATGCCCATGGACAAAACATCCATGCTGACATTTTCAATGCGCATTGCCGCAACATCATCGAACAACTTTCGCATTTGTGCAAAATAGGCATGTACCTCACGCTCGCCGACAGCGGGCGGGACGCACATAAGGCCTTTTACAAAAATGCCGGGGAGTTCTTGAATTTGCGACAACAGCTCACAAAGCTGTTCGGGCATTACACCGCCTTTTTGTTCTTCCCTGCCGATATTGACTTCAATAAGTATATCTTGGGAAAGACCGCGAAGCGTTGCAACACGACTTAACTCCTTAGCCAAGGCAAGCCTGTCCACAGATTGAACCAACTTTACCTTACCTAAAACATATTTTACCTTATTTGTTTGCAATTGTCCAATAAAATGTGTGTTTATTTTGTAATTTTTGAAAAATTCTTCCTTATCAACGAATTCCTGGACACGATTTTCGCCAACATTATCGGCTCCTGCCTCTATTGCCTGCAATATCCTGTCCTTATCCACGAATTTCGTAACAGCAACAAGCGTCACATCATCTGCGCCTCTGCCGCTTTTTACTGCGGCTTCTTTCACATTGTTGCTTATCATTCTGTAATTATCAGCTATTGACATCATGGTTTTTTACACCTCATTCCTGCAGATAATACATCATTCGGATTCTTTGCTTCTACAATGGCATATTCACTATCCGACGCAAGGATGTTCACTTCAACGCTTTTGACAGCATCACCGATTATCACATTGACATAAGCTGCACCGTCACGCATGTCGAGCAGACCTGCAGATAATTTTATGCCGCTTGCCGTTGTTGAAATGGTCGCACTTATGCTTCGTATGCCGACAAAGTCACCTATATCACCCGAAACTTTGAGTATATTCACTATCTTTTTATCGTTCACTTTGGGAGATGCCGCAACAGCTGTGTACGGAGTGCTTTCATAACCGTCAAATGTCACGGTATATGTTGCACCTTCAACAGTACGCTGAGCCGATGACACATCGGTCAAATAGGCAATATACCATTCTGTCGGATTTATTATTCTGTACAAAAGCATATTGTCGCTCTCAGCATTATTGCTCAAAGCAGATGAGTTTTTAAGCACCGTTGAAAGA
>JAFSFN010000154.1 GCA_017435185.1 Clostridia bacterium
CCTGTCCTCGCCCGAATCCAGCCTTACCGCCTCGTCACCGTTTTTGTCATATATAATGAGACTGCATGAAGCATTGAGTATCTTGTTTTCATCAAATTCTTCCCATGCGTCAAGATTAAATATTCTTACCGCAAAAAACGCAATAAAGGCAAACACAAGGCTTGCCCCTACAAGAAGTATGACCTTTATAACACGCCATACTCCGCTCTTTTCTTTTTTTGTTTTTTCTTTCTTTGCGCCCATGGGAATAGCTTTCCCACATAAGCGCACAATTATAACAGATTTATCTTTGAGAGACTATCACACTTCTCAGTCTTGTATCGTAAAACTGCTGACAAAGCGTATACACATAATTGAACACCACAAAAATAACTTGTGCGGCAGTTATGATGACCCACAGAGGAATTTCAACACTTATTACAAAATCACTTATATTGAAAACATACATTATCAGAAGCAATGCGATAAGCGTGAAAACATTGCAATATATAAGTTTGAACACAAAGCCCACAAATTTGTCGGTTATCTTTCTGTCAATAAAAACTTTGAAAATGCCGAAATGCCCAAGCAGTAAAACATAGGGCAATATTGCAATTTTATCGGGTATGAGCACAAAAGAAAGAACGGCGGATGCAATATATGACAATACAGCCGCACCGTATGCCTTTTCGCATACAAGAACATATACAAAAAGCGAAGAAATAAAATAAGCGACCGCACGCATGGTGGGAAGAACTGCGGCCGCATATACGCAAAGCACTGTAAGCGCTACCGTCATTGCGCCCAAAACAGTACGCTTGGCTACAGTAAGGCGCACCATCAACAGCACCTCAAAAGGTCGCCGCCCATGCACTCACAACAGCAATCGGCGCACACAAGACCCGAGCACACATCACAAGACGAACATGAGCCGCCGCTTGACGAAGTTGCTCTTGTATAGGGATTTCCGGAATTTCTTATCATGTTATAAGCTGCAGCATACTCGGGATTACCGGGTTCCTGCTGATATGCGGTGGTTATGAACTCGTTTGCCTTGTTATCCCAACCCTGACGCAGATATATTATTCCGTAAAGATAGAACCATTCGGCATTTCTCAGGCCTATAGCATCAAGCACAGCCTTTGCCGCAGGAAAATTATTCTGACTTATAAACGTGCGAGCTCGTGCAAATTCTGCAGCAAAAGCACCTGAATAAGCATTTCCGCTTCCGCTGTAACCCTGCTGCTGTTGCTCACCCTTCCATCTGAAATCGTTTGCGCTGCTGCTTCTTTTGCTCAAAGTTTCGTAAGCCTCATTTATCTCAATGAGCTTTTCGTTGGCTATCTCTTTTAGATCCGGATCGGTATATCTATCCGGATGGTATTTTTTGACCAACTTCAAATAAGCTGTCCTTATTTCGCTGTCACTTGCGTCCTCACTTACGCCAAGCGTCTTATAAGGATTGTTCATGCTTTCCTCCGAGCACTTCCTTTGTTTTGGCAACACAGCCGATATACATGATGTTATCAAGCACACCTTTGTGTGTCTTTATCTCAATCAAGTCATATGCATCTATCGCCTTATTCAGCGCATTGTTGAGCAAAAACGAAGCGTTTGCATCGTCATGCTGTTTTCCGCATATTACGAAAGGATTGTATGACCCGCTTTTTTCATCTTTTTTTCTGTCGTCCCACGCATCACACAAATATACCCATCTGCCTATGGAATATAAAACATGGGACAGCACTTTTTTCTGTTTTTCATCATTGAGCGGAGCGAAATATGCCGCATCGCCCAGTATTTTTGCAAATGTATTCGCCACTGCGTCTATCTCACCGCACTTTTCTTTTTCGAGCTTTGAAAGTGCGTAAATCCCGTCTTTAACAATGTTCCCCAACTGCCTTGAAAGCATGTTCAACTTTTTGAAAGAAGCATAAAGCCCTGCCTTTTCAAAAAGCGCCATGAGCTTTTTCTCATCATTCCAATCATCGGCCAGTTTGTAATAGGCAAGCGCTATCTCAAGGTCGGCGGCAAACTGAAAGGACGGCGAATCCTCGGCAATTATGCGTTTTTTTGCAAGCGGCTTATAAACACAGCCCTGCTTTTTTGCTGCTCTTTCGCCGTTTAGACCGCATACGAGCATCGCAATAAAGGCGCAGTCATAGCTCAATGTCAGCCTTGCGACCTGACCGTAACGACTGCTTATCGACTTGCACAGCCCGCAGTAACAGGCATTATAATCGGCAAGCTCACGCACCTTTAATTCATTCTTGTCAGCGGATACATATCCAATCATACTTAGTTATTGTATCACACTTAATTCACGATATCAACAGTGCCCGATTTTTTAACATTGTTCACGATTTACTGACTGCTTGCGAATATATAAAAGGCGTGGTAATATTGATAGAATAAGATTATTTTCGGGAGATACTAAAAATGAAAAACTTTTCGATGGATAAAATAGTTGCTCTCTGCAAAAACAGAGGCTACATATTTGCAGGCAGTGAGATCTACGGCGGGCTTGCAAACACATGGGACTACGGCCCCTTGGGTGTAGAGTTCAAAAACAATGTAAAAAAGGCCTGGTGGCGTAAATTCGTCCAGGAATCGCCTTATAATGTGGGTATGGACTCTGCCATATTGATGAACCCTGAAACTTGGGTAGCATCGGGTCATGTAGTTAATTTTAACGACCCTCTCATGGACTGCAAGTCCTGCAAGGCTCGTTTCCGTGCAGATAAGCTCATTGAAGACTATGCCTCAGCAAACAACCTTTCAGACATTCATCCCGACGGCTGGACACATGAAGAGATGAGTGAATATATCGCTAAAGTCGGCCTTACCTGCCCCGAGTGTGGCAAAAAGGACTTTACGGGGATCCGTAAGTTCAACATGATGTTCAAAACATTCCAGGGCGTAAACGAAGATACAGCAAATGAAATCTATCTCCGCCCCGAAACAGCTCAGGGCATTTTCGTAAATTTCAAAAATGTTCAGCGCACAACACGCCGCAAACTGCCTTTCGGCATAGCCCAGGTCGGCAAATCTTTCAGAAACGAAATAACTCCGGGCAACTTCACATTCCGCACTCGTGAATTTGAACAGATGGAGCTTGAATTTTTCTGCGCACCCGGCACAGAGCTTGAATGGTATAACTATTGGAAGGAATATTGCAAAAACTGGTTGCTTTCACTCGGCATGAGCGAAGATGTTATACGCCTGCGTGAACAGTCTCAGGAAGAGCTTTGCCACTATTCAAACGGCACGACAGAC
>JAFSFN010000155.1 GCA_017435185.1 Clostridia bacterium
ATATGACTGCGGTCGATATCCAACAATTCAGCAAGCTGCATCTGCGTCAGCCCGCTTCTTTTTCTGTAGAAAGCTATATTCAGTCCAAGATTTCTGTAAAGGTCTGCAAATTGCTTGTTCACACAATCACCCCTGCTTATAATTGTATGTCTTTTCACCATTCATTAAACCTTGTACCGCGAGTAAATTAGTGCTTGAAACAAGTCATATTTTGTTTTATAATATAATTACCAAAAAAAGTTGAAATCATGATTCAACTTTTCCGTTAGACGGATTTTCTCTAAAAAAGACTCCCTTCTGTTTCTTGTTTTCAGAGGGAGCCCTTTTTTATAATCTGACAGGTATAAAACCGTTCTTCGTGAGTATCGTCTTTTCACGAAAACCAAGCTCACGAAGCATTTTTTCTGTCTCCTCAAACGCGCAGTCGAGCGTGTTTTCATTGTGGGAGTCAGATGTTACGGTTATTCTTGCTCCTTTTTCAAGCAGATGTTTCAAAAGTTCTTTTGATGGGTAGGGCATTTTTCTGTAGCCCCTTGCTATCGCTCCCGTATTAACTTCAAATATGCCGCCTTTTTCACGCACGGCTTCAAGCGCATCAAGTGCGATTTTCCTGTATGCACCGGATGTTTCATCAAAAAACTCGCCGTTGCCGTTGAGCTTTGTTATCAGGTCAAAATGACCGTATATATCGGGGTCAAGTGCATACGCCATTGCACAGTAATCATCAAAATACGCTTTGACCGCACTGAGTGCGTCTCCTCCGCAGCCTACATTTATGAGGTTTGACAACTCCTCGCGGCTTCCGTCAACAATAAAATAGCCGTTTTTAGTTCTTACACCGTGTATGGAGCCTATAAAATAGTCCAGCATACCGGTATCTCTTTTTTCGTAAGCATCTATTTCAAGGCCGAGAAACACATCCATCTCACCGCTGTATTCTTTCTTCAGGCGGTTTATGTTTTCATAATATTCACTGCTGTCTTCAGGAAGACAACAGCCAAGGTCAAGCGGATTATATGCGTGCTCCGAAAAGCCCAGCACAGAAAAGCCCAGCCGCTTTGCAGCGGCTGTCATTTCTTCGGGAGTGTTCTTTCCGTCCACATAGGTCGTATGTGTATGCAGATTGCACTTCACACTCATTGCAGAGTCTCCTGCTTAACCTTTTTATCGATAACGTGACGGCTGTCAAGCTCAAACATTATGTCACGCAAAGATACGCCCATCTCTACCATGAGAACAAGAATGTGATAGGTAAGGTCTGCAATCTCAAATATTACTTCTCGCTTGCTGTCCTTCATTGCGCCGATTATGACCTCGGTACATTCTTCGCCGACCTTCTTGAGTATCTTTTCCTTGCCCTTTGCAAAGAGGTATGAGGTATATGAACCCTCGGGCAGTTCTTCTTTTCTTGCTTCCAAGAGTTCATAGAGGTCCTGAAGCTCAAAGTCGCTGTTGAACTTTCTTCTTGCCTGCTCACCGAATATAACAGAATTGAAGCAGCTTTCTGCGCCGGTATGACAGGCAGGGCCATCCTTTATGACCTCGACAACGAGTGCATCATAATCGCAGTCTGCCGTTATCCTTACAACATGCTGAACATTGCCGCTCGTTTCACCCTTGCGCCAAAGTTCTCTGCGCGATCTTGAATAGAAGCAGGTACGGCCTTCTTTCATTGTTATTGCAAGACTTTCCCTGTTCATATATGCTACCGTAAGCACTTCTTTTGTATAATGATCCTGAACCACGGCAGGAATAAGGCCATGTTCGTCAAACTTCAATTTTTCAAGACTCATTGTTCAAATCCTCCTCATAGGAATACCGTTATCGTTAAGGTACTCTTTTAATTCCATTATGTCAACCTGCTTGAAGTGGAATATTGAAGCCGCAAGCCCTGCATCCACTTTCGGCAGTGTATTGAACAGTGTAAGAAAATGCTCCATATTCCCCGCTCCGCCGCTTGCTATAACGGGAACATTCACTCTGTCGCACACCGCTTCGAGCATTTCAATGTCGAAACCGCCTTTAACGCCGTCAGTATCAATGCTGTTGACAACAATCTCGCCTGCACCGTTCTTGACGCCGTTTTCGGCCCATTCAAGTGCGTCTATGCCTGTGTTTTCCCTGCCGCCCTTGGCAAATATCGTGAATCTGCCGTCAACTCTTTTAACGTCCATAGACAGCACTACGCACTGGTCGCCGTAGCGTTTTGCCGCCTCACCGATCAATGACGGATTCTTTATCGCGCCCGAGTTGACGCTTACTTTGTCTGCGCCGCACTTGAGTATGCGGTCAAAATCTTCAACACTGTTCACGCTTCCGCCAACGGTCAACGGTATGAATATCTCGCTTGCAACTTTTGTCAGAACATCGGTGAACAACGCTCTGCCTTCAAAACTTGCGGTTATGTCATAGAAAACAAGCTCGTCCGCACCGCTTTTGTTATAGAATCGGGCAAGCTCCGTCGGGTCCTCGACATCTTTTATGCCCTCAAAATTCATTCCTTTTACGACCCTGCCGTTTCGTATGTCCAGACAGGGTATTATACGCTTGGTTATCATATCAATTCTCCGGATCTGCTATCTTTACTGCTCTTGAAAGGTCTATTGCGCCCTCATATATCGCCTTGCCGATTATAGCAGCATAAATACCCATTTTTTTGAGTGCGGCAACATCTTCCTCGAAGCATATTCCGCCCGACGCCACTATGGACAGACCGTCTATTTCACTGAGTACGGAATATATCTCCCTGTTTGTGCCGCTCATTGCGCCATCCTTTGCAATGTCGGTATATATTACGGTTTTAACGCCCTTGTCACGAAGCTCTTTGCAGAATGTGACCGAGTCGATATCGGTTCTTTCAAGCCAGCCCGAAAGTGCCGCCTTGCCGTCATGGGCATCAACGCCGACGGCAATTTTTTCGCCAAACTCACGCAATGCATCACTCAAAAGCTGAGGGTTCTTCACTGCCGCAGTTCCGAGTATTACACGGTCAACGCCCAATTTTATATATTCCTCTATTCTTTCCATAGTGCGTATGCCGCCGCCGACCTCGATGAACAAACCTTCAACCTCGCACAGTTTGCCTATGCAGGGCATATTTATCGGCATACCCGATTTTGCACCGTCAAGGTCAACGACATGAAGATTGCGTGCGTCCTGTTCCAAAAACCGTTTTGCAACCGAAACGGGGTCATTGTCATATACTTTTTTATTGTCATAGTCACCGCGTGTCAAGCGTACCGCCTGACCGGATATCAAATCTATCGCAGGAAAAATTTCCATAATCAGCCATTGCCCTCCGCAATTTCAACAAATGCACGAAGCATGTTAAGGCCCACTTCGCCGCTCTTTTCGGGATGGAACTGTGTTCCGTATACATTTTTGTTCCGCACAACACCGGGAACATCAACACCGTAATTTGAATATGCGACTATGCTCTCGTCACAGTTCTTGGCATAGAACGAATGAACATAATAAACATGGGAGCCCTCTTTCACATACTTCATGAGGGGGTCGTCTTTCTGCTTGAATGTGAGTGAATTCCAGCCTATCTGAGGCACTTTGAGGCCTTCAGTATCAAGATTCAAGTCGCAGACCTCGCCTTTTATAAGACCCAGCCCATCATGCTCACCGTATTCATAGCTCTTATCGAACAAAAGCTGCATACCCAGGCAAATGCCTAAAAACGGCTTGCCGCTCTTTGCCCGGTCACGCAAAAACTCCAAAAGGCCGCTTTCTCTGAGCTTGGAAGCCGCATCACCGAACGCACCCACTCCCGGAAGTATTATTCCGTTCGCCTTTTTGAGCAGTTCTTTATCGGCAGTAACTACACTTTCAATATTCAAATATTTGAGCGATGCACACAACGAAAAGAGGTTGCCCACACCGTAATCAACAACAGCTATCATAATACACCTTTTGATGACGGGATCTCGTTTGCTCTGTTGCTGTCGATTGAGACAGCTTCAGCCAATGCTCTTGAAAGGCCCTTGAACACAGCTTCTATTATGTGGTGCGAATTATCGCCCCTGTTCTGGCGCACATGGAGAGTAAGGCCCATATTACGGCAAAACGCCATCAAAAACTCGGCAACAAGTTCTGTGTCGAACTCGCCCACTTTCTCTGTAGGAAAATGAAAATCATGGGCAAAATAGCTTCTGCCGCTTATGTCAAGCGAAATATCCACCCATGCTTCATCCATGGGAATGGAGCGTGACGCATATCTTTTAATGCCCTTTTTATCACCCAGCGCATCAAAGAAAGCCGTTCCCAGCACTATGCCGATATCTTCGGCAGAATGGTGGAAGTCCACTTCCGTGTCGCCCTTGCATTTCACTGCAAGGTCAAATCTGCCGTGTATCGCAAAAAGCTGGAGCATATGGTCGAAAAAGCCACAGCCTGTATCTATATCGTGAACGCCCGTACCGTCAAGGTTTATTCCGAGCTGTATATCCGTTTCCTTTGTTTTTCTCTCGGCTTTTGCTATTCTCATAATAATTCCTCCGTTATTATTTCAGCGATTTTCTCGACAAGCACCTGCATCTGCTCCTGAGTGCCTATAGTTATTCTGACATAATCACTCACACGCTCACCCGAGAAGTAACGCACGAGCACGCCCTTCTCTTTGAGCTTCAAATACATCGTCTCGCCGCTTATTCCGTCTTTCTTGGCAAACACAAAATTCGCATATGACGGCAATACGGTAAAGCCCATTTTTTCAAGCTGCTCTTTTGTCCAAGCCCTTGCTGCGCATATCTTTACGGTGCATTTTTCAAAATACTCCGCATCTTTAGTTGCCGCAGTACCTGCCGCAAGCGCAAGGCGATTAACATTGTAAGGGTTGAACGAATATATCATTCTGTTCAGATCTGCAATTATTTCTTCATTGCCTACGGCATAACCTATTCGTGCGCCCGCAAGCGAGCGTGATTTTGAATAGGTGCCTATCACAAGAAGGTTATCGTATTTTTTTGTAAGGCAAACCGCACTCTCAGCTCCGAAATCAACATACGCTTCGTCTATTACCACAAGCTCATTTTGATTGTGAAGCACTATTTTTTCGATATCATCACGGCAAAGTGCCATGCCCGTAGGCGCATTGGGATTTGCAATGAGCACAGTCCTGTTTGCGTTAAAATAGTCCTCTGCCTTTATCGAGAAATCCTCATGCAAGGGTATCTGCAAAGCATCAACGCCCATTGTTTGAGCGTATACGGGGTAAAAGCCGTATGAGATATCGGGGAAGCATATGCCATGGGGGCAAAGTGCCATGAAAGTGAACGCCAAAAGCTCGTCAGAGCCGTTGCTAACCGTCACATTTTCGCTCTTTACGCCCCGATTTTCGGCAATGGCTTCACAAAGTGCCTTTTTAGTGGGGTCGGGGTAGAGATTCTGCGACGACACCTGAGCATTGACAGCCTCTATCACCTTTGGTGACGGTTCAAACGGGCTTTCATTGGTATTGAGTTTTACATACTGCATATCCCGAGGCTGTTCGCCCGGAGTATACGGCTTGAGCGCAGAATATTTCTGCGCTAAAAATCTGCTCATTCTTCCACCTCATCGGACACACGAACATACACGCTGTTGCCGTGTCCCGTCAAACCCTCATGCTCGGCAAAACCGATAACATCGTCTGCTTCTTGAGTGAGAGCGTCTTTTGTATAGTATAAATATGACGAACGCTTTATGAAATCATCGACCGACAGGGGCGATGAGAAATGTGCCGTTCCGTTTGTGGGAAGCACATGATTAACTCCTGCAAAATAGTCACCCAATGCTTCGGGCGTGTTTCTGCCCATGAACACACTGCCTGCGTTTTTAACATAGGGCAACAGTGCAAACGGGTCATCAACACAAAGCTCCAAATGCTCGGGAGCAAGCTCGTTTGCAACAGCTATTGCCTGCATGATATCGTTTGCAATGAGTATCATGCCGTTATTGTCTATCGACTTGCGGCATATCTCCTCACGCTCAAGCATGGGTATCTGCCTTTCAAGCTCTGCCTGAACTTTATAGGCAAGCTCGACACTGTTTGTTATGAGTACGGCACTTGCGAGCATGTCATGCTCTGCCTGTGAAAGCAGATCTGCCGCAACATGAACGGGAGAGCTGTTTTCATCGGCAACCACCAAAATCTCACTCGGGCCTGCAAACATATCAATGCCCACAAGGCCCAGCGCCTGACGCTTTGCCGTTGCCACAAAGATATTGCCGGGGCCGACTATCTGATATACCTTGGGAATTGTCTGTGTACCGTAGGCAAGTGCGGCAATCGCCTGTGCGCCGCCGACTTTATATATCTCCGTCACGCCTGCAATGCTTGCGGCGGCAAGTATGTTCTTTGCAACAGTACCGTCTTTCTGCGGCGGCGTGACCATGACGATGCGCTCAACATTTGCAATGGCTGCAGGAACGGCATTCATCAGCACACTGCTCGGATATGCGGCAGTACCGCCGGGAACATATATTCCTGCGCTTTCAACAGGCAAGAATCTCTGTCCGAGCACTACGCCGTTTTCCTTGCGGACTTCGTATGATTCTCTTATCTGAGTTTTATGGAATGATGCAATGTTTTCTTTGGCTTTCTTGAGCGTTTCCATAAACATGGGGTCAACACTTTCAACCGCCGCTTTTATCTCGGCATCGCTCACACGCAATTCTTTCAAAGCAACACCGTCAAAACGCTCGGTATATTCAAGGAGCGCTTCATCGCCGCGCTTTTGCACGTCTGCCATTATTCCTTTTACAGTTTCCTCAACATCACTGCGCCACACTATGGCACGCTTTAATATTGAGGCAACATCCGTCTTTTCCAAATCAAATATTCTTATCATATTTCTTTGCCTATCTTTTCCTCAAGCTGTCTTATCTCGTTTTCTTTGAAACGGTAACTTGATTTATTAGCAATAAGCCTTGCGCTTATATTTTCTATTTCTTTTATTACGGAAAGGTCATTCTCACGCAGTGTACTGCCTGTTTCGACTATATCCACAATAACATCGGAAAGGTCAAGTATGGGAGCGAGTTCTATCGAGCCGTGAAGTTCGATTATCTCTATCTCACGGTCTATACTGCTGAAATACCGTTTCGTCGTATTTGTATATTTTGTAGCGACACGAAGCACGCTGTCAGGGTCTTCAACATAACCGTTCTTTGCGGCTATTGCCATGCGGCACTTTCCGAACTTGAGGTCCATGAGTTCGTAGAGGTCATAGTCCTTTTCACGGAGTATATCCTTGCCGACAACGCCGACATCTGCCGCACCTCGTTCAACATAGGTCGCAACATCGGTGGGCTTCACAAGGAAATAGCGAACGCCCGACGCCGCATTTTCAAACACCAGCTTGCGGTTATCCTCCAAAAGTTCGGGACAACTGTAGCCCAGCTTATCCAAAAGAGCATACACTTTATTGCCCAGTCTGCCCTTTGGCAGTGCTATATTAAGCATTATCTCCTGCCTCCGTTTCCGCTTGTAAGGTCTATCGTGTTGCTTTCATTTGCATCATCGGGCAAAGCGGTACAGACACACGCCGTTCCGCCTCCGCTCGTCACCGCTTCTGCGGCAGAGTATACACGTGCAACATCAACATTTTCATCATAATAAACATATGTCGGCACAGTCGCAGCTATTTGCGAACGCATATATCTTTCTATAGCGTCAAAGCAGATTGCAAAGCCAATACCGCCCATATCTGCTTTGCCCATGCGCGCGAGCAGATTGTCATATCTTCCGCCCGTTATTACAGCAGTCGGGACAGAGCTGACATAGCCGTTAAAAAGTATGCCGTTATAATAGTCGGTATCCGAAACAAGCGATGTCTGCAAGCGCAAACACGGACTCTTTATGGCATTTGCAACCATTGCTATCTCGGCAATCGCCATATCCATGACAACATTTCCGTCCGATATCTTGTGAAGTTCAAGTATGCCGTTTGCCAAATCGCCCGATATGGACAAGAAGCGAAGCAGCTTGTCCGTATTTTCGTCTGAAACGCCTTTTTCCCTGGCAAAAGATTCAAGGTCGTGCTTGTTCTTTTCTGCAATAAAACGCATCATGACCGACATATCGCCACGATTTATACCCATGCCTTCAAAAAGGCCGGTTATCAAGCCCTGATGCGATATATCAAGCGCATATTCCTCATCACCTATCTGCCAAAGGCTCTTGAGCGCAAGCGACACTACCTCAACCACAGTGTAAGGTGTTATTTCGCCTATGCACTCCAAGCCCATCTGATTGAGCTCGTTAAAGCCGCCCGCCTCTTTTGAAAGCCGGAATACGCTTTCGATGTAATACAGTTTTGTGAGCTTTTCGTTATGGGTCGAAGCCGTCTTTGCAATGCTGAGCGTTATATCGGGCTTGAGCGCCATTAACCTTCCGTCACTGTCACTGAATGTGATTATATGCTTGCTTGAAAGGAAATTTATATTTTGAGCATAAAAAGAATACTCCTCCATGCGGTTCATGGAGAATTTTCTGTATGAGTACTGTTCAAACAGTTTGCGAAGCGAGAGTGAAAGACGCTCACTTTTCTTCAAAGTTGAGAGTTCTATCTTCACTTTCATTACCTCCTTATCACACTGAATAAGCCTCTAAACGGAATAACCGTCCAGAGGCTTATTTTACATCATATTACCGTTACTTGTAAAGCCGATGTGTGGCAGACGCGCAGATTATTCTTCGTCATCATCATCCTTCTTAGCCTGTTCGATGATCTTCTGAGCAACATTGCCCGGAACATCTTCATATCTTACGAACTCGGACTTGAAGGAACCGCGAGCCTGAGTCATTGAACGCAAGTCTGTTGCGTACTTGAACA
>JAFSFN010000156.1 GCA_017435185.1 Clostridia bacterium
AGTTTGCTCCGAAACTTGTTTGCTTAAAAAATGAAACAGTCCCAATGATGCAATGTGATGCAAGAGTAATAAGGGGCAAGAATTCCGCCTGCGAAGCAGCACAGATGGAAGAAGCTGATATTATCGTTAACGGCATAAGCGGTTTTGACGGTATGCTTCCGCTGATAACCGCATTGCGTGCAGGCAAAAAAGTGGCACTTGCAAACAAGGAAAGCATCGTTTGCGGACACATTCTCACGGATGAAGCATTAAAGACCGACGGAGCGGAAATAATTCCGGTAGACAGTGAACAGTCGGCGCTTTTCCAGTGCCTTGCGTCAGGCAGAAAGAAAGAAGTTGCACGACTTATACTCACAGCTTCGGGCGGTCCGTTCAGAACATATTCAAAAGAACAGCTTAAAAGAGTGACGGTTAAAGACGCTCTTGCTCATCCTACATGGAATATGGGCAAAAAGATAACAATAGACTCGGCAAGCCTTTTTAATAAGGGACTTGAAATAATGGAAGCAAGCTATCTTTTCGGCATTGAGGGTGAAAGAATAAGTGTGTTGATACATCCCGAATCAATTGTTCATTCAATGGTCGAGTTTTGTGACGGAAGCAATATTGCTCAGCTCTCACGCCCGGATATGCGCCTTGCGATACATTATGCTATGACATATCCTGAGAGAACACAGAGCGAGTTTGGAAGATTACGGCTTGAGGAAGCGGCAAAACTTTCGTTCTATGCTCCCGACAACGAAAAATTCCCCGCATTGCTTTTGGCATATGAAGCACTCAAGGAAGGCAAAGCATTACCTATTGCATATAATGCGGCAAATGAAGCGGCAGTGGAAAAATTCATGCAGGGCGAGATATTGTTCACCGATATTCCGTTCATCGTTGAAAAGACTATGGAAAAGACGGAAAGTGTGTGCATACAATGTGTAGAGGATATTTTGGAAACAGACAGAAAGGCTCGAGAGAGAGCTTATGACATAATGAAAGGATTGATCTGTTGAGTACTGTATTGTCGATAATTGCGGCGTTCATTCTGCTGTCCGTGTTTGTGTTTGTGCACGAACTCGGTCATTACGGCGCAGGCAGACTGTTGGGATTCAAAATACTTGAGTTTTCAATCGGTATGGGCCCCAAACTGCTCAAAAAAGAAAAGAACGGAATATTGTACTCAATAAGGGCGTTCCCGATAGGCGGCATGTGCCGCTTCTATGGCGAGGATGAACAGGTCAGCGACGGTATGGGCTTCAATGCACATAAGGTCTGGAAGCGAATTATCGTTGTGGCTGCCGGCCCTGTTATGAATATACTGTTTGCATTTTTACTTGCGATAGCGGCACTGGGTATATACGGAGATTATTTTTATTTGCCGGCAGTTGTTGAACTTCCCATTGAAAACAGTCCTGCAAAGGAAGCGGGAATAGAGGTTGGCGATATAATATTAAGCATTGACGGCAAGGCTATATCTTACGAGACCGATCTTGGTGAGATAATAAGCGAAGCAGACGGAAAAAGTGCTTTGGTTAAGGTGCTTCGAGGCGAGGAAGAGCTTACTTTAACCGTTAATGATATGTACGACGAGGCTAAGGGAAGTAACTTTATGGGCATCTCCTACAATCCTTATGCCGTGGCTCAAAGAGTACGCTTTAATTTCTTTGAAGCGATAGCACATTCGTTTGATTATGTAATATCAATAATAGGTGAAATGTTCAACTTCCTCGGCAGTATATTCACGGAAGGTGTTAAGGAAGGCGATGTGGGCGGCCCTGTTGCGGTTATAACCATACTCGGTCAGGCGGTGCGCTTGGGTTTTGAAACGGTATTGCGTATGGGTGTGCTTATGAGCGTCAATTTAGGTATAATGAATATACTTCCGTTTCCTGCGCTTGACGGCGGCAGACTCGTGTTCCTTACCATCGAAGGTGTGCGAAGAAAGCCGATATCTGCGGAGAAAGAAGGAATGGTGCATTTTGTCGGACTTATTATTTTGTTCGCACTTATAATATTCCTTTCAATAAAGGATGTAATGGGTTTATTCGGAGGATAAAATGAGCAGTAAAAAACAGGTCAGAGCAGGCGGCATACTTATAGGCGGCGGTGCAAGAGTGACCATACAATCAATGACTAATACGGAAACATGGGACGATGAGGCAACAGTGCGTCAGATAAAAAGTCTTGAAGACGCAGGTTGTGATATCGTGCGATCTTCCGTCTACGATATGGAATGTGCCAAAGCAATAGGCAGGATAAAACAGCGTATAAAGATACCGCTTGTTGCCGATGTGCATTTTGATTACAGGCTTGCTGTTGCGGCAATAGAAAACGGAGCGGATAAGATTCGCTTCAATCCCGGCAATATAGGCTCCGAAGCTAATGTGCGTGAGCTTGTTGCGTGTGCAAAGATGCATCATGCACCTGTCAGAATAGGTGTGAATTCGGGCAGTGTCGAAAAAGAGATGCTGCAAAAATATAATGGTCCCACACCTGAAGCTATGGTTGAGAGTGTGCTCAAGCATGTGAGAATACTCGAAAAGGCCGAATATACCGATATTGTGCTGTCGGTAAAAGCATCAAATGTTCCCGATACGGTGGAAGCATACAGAATACTTGACAAAACGGTGGATTACCCCCTGCATATAGGCGTGACCGAAGCGGGAAGCGATAAGGAAGGCCTTGTAAAATCCGCAATGGGTATAGGCGCACTGCTTCTTGACGGAATAGGTGATACGCTTCGTGTTTCGCTCACGGGCGATGTCATTCAGGAAGTCGAAGCTGCAAAAATGATATTGCGCGCTGCAGGCAT
>JAFSFN010000157.1 GCA_017435185.1 Clostridia bacterium
ACCGGCACAGACAGCCAAATATTTTGACCCCAACCTCACATATACTCCCCGTGTAGGTGAAGAAGATGTTGAAACCGTTGTGCTTCGCGGTGAGAGTGATACAGCTGTTGAAACAGTAACATATTACTTTGTAAACAATGTATATTCAAGACAGGAGACAGTTACCGAATATGCTACAGAAGAAGGCGCAAAGAATGCATATCCCCAGATAAGTCATCATGAAGATGCCAAGATAGAGGGCAACACTGTTTCATTCAAGTTTGTTTCCTACGCTTTCCAGGAAATGTCAAGGGACGAAGTTCGTAACTACTGGCAGGATCTGTTCGATTCAGCTCCCGAGTTCTATGCAAACTATTCTATTTCAATAGTTGATAAGGCAGAATAAAATATTAATTATGGGGCGCTGCCCCTTTCCACGGTCGCTTTTGAAAAAACGACGGAAAACCAATAAAGCTCCGCTTTCGCTCAAGAACTTGTTCTTGAGCGAGGTTTCTCATGTGCGGCTTGTGCTTTCAGCACGGTCAGCCGCACATGCAAAGTCAGAATTGCTCCGCAATTACTTCCACGCATTCGCCGCACATGTCGCCGAATGCTATTGCGCTACCGCTTTCGCTCAAGAGGCAAGTCCTCTTGAGCGAGGTTTTGCATGGCGGAACTATGCCTACGGCATGGCCGTTCGCCCATGATAGGTCAGAATTGCTTACGCAATTACTTCCACGCATTCGCCGTACACGCCGCCGAATGCTATTAAAGCCTAAACGCTTGAAAGTTGGTTTGCGATTAATGCTGTTATAGCCTAAAACGCTTTTGAGTTTCTTTTAGTAAGACATAAAAAACAGCTTCGTCTTGTGATGAAGCTGTTTTTATTATTCTTGTTTTTTGCTTGCTTTTTTTCAAAAAAGCAGGCGGGGTTTAAGGGGCAGAGCCCCTTTGTGCAGGAGTAAAGTTTTTCAGTATTGCAAAGAGCAGGGCTTCTTTATCGTCGAGCGTGCCCGATATCTTCAAGTGAGGAACATCGGCAAAATCGCAAACTGCCTGAATCAGCTGTTTGGCTGAAAACTGTTTGGCATAGTCATGTGCCTTTTGTGCCGCGAACGGATGACCGCCCAATAAAGCTACCACTTTGTTGCGGTTAAGTCCGCTGTCGATGAGTTTCCTTGCACTGAGCATTACTTTTATGCGTCCTTCTATGAAAGAGGCTATTCCTATTGCCGATTCGCCGTCGTTAACAAGTGCGGTGAGCGCACGAAGGCCTTCGGTGGTTTTGCCTGCAAAGAAAGAATCGAGCATATCGAATATTCTGTATTCAATATTGGGTGTGACGATTTTTGATACAGCTTCGGGGGTTATCTCGTTGCCCAGCCCTACATAATCTGCAAGTTTGGCTAATTCGTTGTTTAATGCGCTTATATCCGTTCCGAGCAGTGAAACAAGGCGGGAAGCAGCAACAGGACTTATGGTTGCATCAAGTTTTTTGGCGCTTGATGCGACAAACTGTACTGCCTCTTTTTCTGAAAGCTCATCAAATATAACTGTCTTCTCTTGCTTCTTGAAATATTTAACTATTTCGAGCTTTTCATCGGCTTTTCCTCTGATGAAGAATATGAGCAATGTGGTATCCGGCAAGGACGGCAAATAGGCAATAAGCTGTTTTGCACTGTCTGATTTCGGTAAACACTTGCATACGATAACTCTTTTTTCTGCAAAGAAAGGAAGCGCTTCGCAGTTGTCGATGAGTTCGGATGTATTAAAATCATCGAAAAATTGAACATTCAAATCATAGGCTGTATCATCAACGGTTGATAATACGGCCTTGAGTGCGGCATCTTTTACAAATTCTTCCTTGCCGTGAAGAAGATAGCTTCCCGACAAAGCTCTGTTTTTTATTACGGAAAAAAACTCTTTATGATTCATAAACAGATTATATAACTAAGCTCAATATTAGTGCAAGTATGCACAGCAATGTGATAATTACGGTTTTCGTTAAAGGTTTTCTGAAATAGAAATCGGACATTACAAAAATAATGCAGTACATACATATCCCAACAGGTATTGGCATTATTATGTCTATTACGGAAAACGGCAGAGAACAAAGGAATGATGAGAATGTAAATATTGCGTCATATACGAATTGAGCTAAAAATGCAATCAAAGACGCAAGCGGGAAGTATGCAAAACTTATTATTACTGCCGCAAAAGCGCAGATTACAAGCACAGAAACAAACGGAAGAAGAAAGATGTTGCCGAATATGGAGTATACAGCAAAATTTGAAAATGCGTTTATGCTTATTGGCATTACGCCGGCAGTGGCAGAAACTGAAACAGAAATATTCTCTGCAAGATAATGCGGAAAGAAACGATGGAAGGTTCGAGATAAAGTCGGATAAATGAGAACAATGCCTATAACGGCTGCAAAAGACATCTGAAACCCGAGATCAAACAGCTCAAGAGGAGAAATAAGAAGAATGATTAGCGCCGCCAAAGAAATCGAATTCGGTGCATCATAACGTTCGTGAAGAAGCTGTGCACCAATAACTAATAATGACATGAGCGAAGCTCGCATCAAAGATGCTGGGAAAGCGGCAATACTGCAGTAGAACAGCAAAAATCCGGCGCAGAAAAAGAAACGCAGGCGGTGCATATGTTTCGGGATTATTTTAGTGAAAAGCGAAATGAAGAATGAAACATGCAGACCTGACAATGCGAGTATATGAGCGATGCCTGCACCGTTGAATATCTCTCTTTGATAGTGCACTATTCCTGACTTGTCGCCCCAAAGCATGGAGCAAAGTATGCCTGAGTCATCGGGGAAAAGAAGTGTGGTATTTTCTGTCAGCGCATCTCGCAGCGGTGTAAACAAATCGGCGAAACGACTTAAAAGAGAGTCAAGCACATTGCCGCAAAGATTAGCGATTACAAGTCTTGCAATGCCTAATGCGAAAGCGGCGATACAAAGACTTGTTCGTTTATACGATAAGGCATACACAATGAAAGCAAGCAGTACGGTAATAAGAACAAGTACTGAAGAAAACACTGCATCGATTTTGCTTGCGGTTAAAATGCCGAGACTGAAAAATGAGGCAAAACTCACAAGCGGCCTGAAATTAACAGGCCGTTTGTCGTTTATATATTCATTTGCCGTGGGTAGCTTAATCTGCATCAATGACTGCTATAGCTTCAATCTCAACAAGAGCGGAAGCGGGGAGTGCCGCAACTTCAACGCAGGAGCGTGCAGGTGCATTTTCGGTGAAAACTTCGCCATAGAGCTTGTTTACTGTAGCAAAGTCTTTGAGGTCTGCAACAAACACGGTAGTTTTTATAACATTTGCAATGCTTGTGCCTGCGGCAGTAAGAACGGCTTCAAGATTTTTGAGCACTTGAACAGTCTGAGCTTCAATGCCTTCGCAAAGTTTGCCTGTTTCGGGGTCTATGCCTATCTGACCTGAAGTGAAAACCATTGAGTCGGTTTTTACTGCGTGACTGTAAGGACCCAGTGCTTTTGGTGCGTTTTGTGCGTTTATTGTTTGTTTCATTTTTTATGCTCCTTTACTGTTTTTTCTATATCGTGATTCCAAAGAATCATTGCATCTTCGTTAGTGTCGGAATAGTAACGCTTGCGAATACCTGCACACTCAAAAGAGAGTGAAAAGTACATATTTTGAGCTATGGTATTCGAGTCCCTAACTTCAAGTGTCATTTCAGAAGCTGAAAACGTGAGTGCATATGCCATTATGGCAAGCATGAGCCGTTTGCCCAATCCTTTTCCACGGTGCAAGGGAGAAATACCGATGTTGGTTATATGAGCTTCATTAAACATTACCCACATTCCGGCATAACCTATCACACAATCATCAAGTGTCATAACAAGATAATGTGCAACTTTATTTTTCAGTTCTCCTTCGAGTGATTCTTTTGACCAGGGTGAACGAAAACATTGCTTTTCAAGTTCTGCTACTGCGTCAATGTCGCATGAGTGCATCGGACGAATGATTGTATTATTTTCCATGCAAACGCTCCGCTTGTGACGGCTTCAAATAAAGAGGAAGGACTTGAACGCATATTATGTCCTTGTGTAAAAACGCATGTTTTGCAACATTTGCCGCTGATATATGTGCATCATCAAATTTTGCATCACTTATTTTTGCCGTTATTATTTCTTTGTGAATTGTTGCACCGTCACCCAAAAAAAGTGTACTGTCGGGTAATGTGCTTATAAATTCGTCAATTACTACTGCTGAGGGAGGCATCGTTTCTATGCCTTGAGTGTAATGAGCGGCATAACCGTTGCCGTTTCGTGCATCCAAAAGAACAGCGGTACTTTGACTGTACTTGTAAAAAGCAAGCGCCTCCAAAGAGGAGACAGCCGCCATTTGCTTGTTTAATGCCATAGCCATAGCATTACCTGTTGCAACGCCTATCCTGACTCCGGTAAAAGACCCGGGACCTACATCAACAGCTATCATATCTATTTGAGCGGGTTCGATAGCGGTTTCTTCAAAAAGCTCAGAAACAGTCGGCATCAATGTCTCGGAATGTGTTTTTCCGCCTGTACATATCTTTTCAATAACAGTATCCGTATCGCTGTTGTAAATGGCGACCGATGCTGTTGAAGAAGATGTGGAGAGTGCTAAAATGAGCATTTTTCTAACTCCTTGACTATGTTTTCATAGTATTCGCCGTACGCTTTGATTATCATGCGGCGAGGCATATCACCATTGCCGAAAATAGCAATATCCAGTCTGTTTGCCGGAAGAAGTCCGAGTACATTTTCGGACCATTCCATTATTATTATTCCGTCATGTGCACGTGAAATGTAGTCGTCAAAGCCTATAGCCGACAATTCGTCCTCGTCACAAAGCCTGTATGCGTCAAAATGGAAGAAGCATTTTCCGTTTGTTGTTGTGTGTTCACGAACTACGGTGAAGGTGGGACTTGCTATCTCGTCAATACCGAAACCTGATGCAACTGCTTTTGTAAGCGTTGTTTTGCCTGCTCCCAAATCTCCGAACATGGCAATGAATCCGCCGTTGAAGAGAAGCTCTGACAGCTTTAAGCCCAAAGCATGTGAACTGCTTTGATTTATATTGTTGATAGTGTATTCAACCATATTATGACAAAGCTCCTTGTGCGGTGAGCTGACGGAAAAGATCGTAGAGTCTGTCTTCATTTATTGCAAGGCGTATATCTTCCATGAGTTTGAGCGAGAAACGCAAGTTATGCATTGTTATGAGCTGTGCGGCAAGTATTTCTTTTGCCTTTATGAGATGGCGTATATAGCCGCGTGTGAAGCCTTCACGGCAGGCATAACAATCACAGTTTTCGTCAATGGGCGAGAAGTCGTGCTCAAATGTTGCATTTCGAAGCATCTTTTTGCCGTTCATTGTTAAGGCAAGACCGTTTCTGGCTATTCTTGTCTGCAATACACAGTCAAACATATCAACGCCTCGCATTACGCCGTTTATAAGGCAGTCGGGAGAGCCGACGCCCATGAGATAATGCGGTTTGTTTTCGGGCATATGCGGCATGAGGACTTCGAGCATCTCATACATAAGTTCTTTGGGTTCACCGACCGACAGACCGCCGATACCGTAACCGAAGAAATCCATATCCGTCAGCACTTTTGCGCTTTCAATGCGGAGGTTTTTGTACATTCCGCCCTGAACTATGCCAAAGAGTGCCTGATCACTCCGCTTATGCGAGTCCTGGCACCTTTTTGCCCAGCGGTGTGTGCGTTCCATTGCCGCCTTGGTATAACGCTCGTCAGCGGGATAGGGGGCACATTCGTCAAACGCCATGATTATATCAGCACCCAGCGCTTCTTCGATCTCCATGACTTTTTCGGGAGTAAAAAAGTGTTTTCTGCCGTCAAGAAGAGAACGGAACTCAACGCCGTCTTCTTTTATTTTGTTGGATGCGGCAAGACTGAACACCTGAAAACCGCCGCTGTCCGTCAAAATAGGCTTGTCATAATTCATGAATTTGTGAAGACCGCCTGCATCACGAATGAGCTCATGTCCCGGGCGTTCATATAAATGGTAGGTGTTTGCCAAAATTATTTGAGAACCTATTTCGTGAAGGTCACGGGGGAGCATGGCCTTTACGGTGGCCTGTGTGCCGACGGGCATGAAACAGGGCGTCTCAATAGTGCCGTGGGGCGTGGTCAAAAGACCTGTGCGAGCACCTGTCTGTTTGCATATATGTGTAACTTTGAAATCAAATCCGATGTTTTTCATAATATCAGCATTGCATCTCCAAAACTAAAGAAACGGTAAC
>JAFSFN010000158.1 GCA_017435185.1 Clostridia bacterium
TCGAAGCTGCAAAAATGATATTGCGCGCTGCAGGCATATTGAAGACGGGCGTTGATGTTGTCAGCTGTCCTACCTGCGGCAGATGCAAGGTAGACCTTTCAAGTGTCGTTAAAAGAGCAAAAAAAGAGCTTGTCTGCGAGGACAAGCAGTTTAAGGTTGCAATAATGGGCTGTGTGGTAAACGGCCCGGGTGAAGCAAAAGAAGCAGATATAGGTATTGCTTTTGCTCCCGACGGTGCGGTTATGTTCAAAAAAGGCGAGCGTACACTTTCGGGCAGGGCGGACACGGTCACGGAAGAATTTTTTGCTCAGGCGAAACGGATGATAAACGATGAACAGCAATGAGCTCGTACCGAGCAAATACAGCGACTGCATTGAGATAAAATCAGTCAAACTAATAAAAAAAGAAGAGAAACTGCTCGTAACGCTTGCATCGGGCAGGTTATTGTCCGTTGAAGAAATTGCGGACTTAAAGTCTGAATTTTCAAATCTTTTGAGCGGCGTAAGAACAACTGTAAATATAGATTTTTCCAAGCCTCTTTCTGATGCCGAAAATGAAAGCAAGGCGTTTTTTGAGTATATATCAAAAATCTGGATGGGCATATCCCCGGTGTTAAAACACGGTATAATGAGTGCCGTTTTTGAGTTTGATGAAAACGGTGATATAATTGCACGAATGCCCGAAAAACAGGCGGTAATAGCAATGATGGGCGAGGGCGTAAGCCCTATAAACCACTTTTTAAGTGAAGAACTTCACAGTGCGAAAAAACTTCGTGTCAAGTCCGATGAAAAACTTGAAGCAGTTAAGGTGGAAATGAGCGAAGTTGTGCCGATAAGCAGTGTTTCGGCTTCAAAGCCCAAAAAGGCAGAGAAAAAGAGTGAGTTTTCCGAGGTAGTATATGGCAACAGCATGACAAGACTGAAAATACTGCCTATGAACGAGATTGCCGAGGATGTAGGCACTGTTGCCGTGAAAGGCTATATCGTCGATATGGAAGCAAAGGAGCGCAAGGACGGCGGCTCGATACTTGTTGTATATGTGAGCGACAATACAAATACTTTAACCGTAAAACTCTTTCTCAACAAGAACGAGCTCAAAGTCATCGAAAGGCTTGAGGGCGTAAAGAAGTCTAAGGATTATATAGTTGTTCACGGCAGATACGAGAGGGATGACTATCTCCACGAATACTGTATATTTGCGAAAAACATAATGCTTTCGGAAGCGCCAAAGCGTGAAGACAAGGGCGAAGAAGGCAAGAAGAGAGTTGAATTGCATTTGCATACGCAGATGTCCACGATGGACGCGCTTGTAAATGTTTCCGATGCGATAAACACCGCCGCAAGATGGGGGCATAAGGCAATAGCCATAACTGACCACGGCGTTGTTCAGGCTTTCCCTGCCGCAATAAAAGCAGGCAAGAAAGCCAATATAAAAATACTGATGGGCGTTGAGGGATATCTTCTTCCCGACAGTGAGATAATCAGCATGGAAGGTGATTTCTGCATTGTCGACATGGTAAGCGAAACTTTGGGAAACCGAGAGTCGATATATGAACTTGGCGCAAAAAAAATATATGCCGACGGTACAGTGGAATATTTTCGCTGTTCCGTAGATCCCGGTGTGCCTATGTCAAATGAGCTGAAGCAGGCAACCGGCATGGATGGCGTGCCAAGTGATGCCATCACGCTCAGAGACGGTATAATCGACTTGTTTGAGTTCATGCAGGGAACCATCCCCGTTGTCTTCGATGTCCAAACCATGAAAAAACTCACCGACCTTGCAAGCAAGTTTTCGCTTACCCCTGCAACTGAATGTGTCAGCGTGGGTATGCTTGCGCACTATCTGCACAGAACCATCAAAAACATAGATATAAAAACTGTTTGTGAAACACTGGGTGTTGAGCTTGATTCGCTTTGTGTTACGGATAAGATAAATGCCACGGATGAGCTTAAAGGACAGCTCACAGCTCAGATGGAGAGCAATGGCATACACACATTGCCCCTTGTTGATTGTATCCCGAAAGAGCGAGTTAAGGGGCAGAGAAGCAATTTCCACATAATACTCATTGCAAAAGACCATGAAGGATTGCTTAATCTGTATCGATTGGTCTCATATGCGCATCTGGAACACCTTAAAAAAGTTCCGCAGATACCGCGCAGTCTTCTTATGATGCACAGAAAAGGGCTTATAGTCGGTTCTGCATGTGAAAGCGGCGAATTGTTCAGAGCAGTGCTTGCAGGCAAGAGCGAAGCCGAAATTATGAAAATAGCCGATGGCTACGATTATATGGAAATACAGCCCATAGGCAATAATGAGTTCCTTGTGCGAAACGGACTTGTTAAAGACGATGAGGGATTAAGAGACTTAAACCGCAAAATAGCCGATATCGCCAAAAAACAGGGAAAAATGGTCGTAGCCACGGGCGATGTTCATTTCCTCAACCCTGAGGATGCCGTGTACAGAAAAATACTCATGCATGCTCGTGATTTCAAAGATGCTGAACAGCAGGCGCCGCTCTATTTCAAGACTACGGATGAAATGCTTGAAGAGTTTGCCTATCTTGGCGAGGAAGAAGCGTTTGATGCGGTCGTGAGAAATCCTAACGCTATAGCGGATATGTGTGAGTCAATGCCCGCATTCCTCTCTGAAAAAGGCACATATGCGCCCACGATAGAGGGTGCGGAGGAAGAACTTAAAGGCATGGCGCTTAATCGTGCGCATGAAATGTACGGCGAAGTTCTGCCCGAAGTTGTTCAAAAGCGACTCGACAAAGAGCTTGCATCCATTATCGGCAACGGATACGCTTCGTTGTATCTCATGGCACAGCGCCTTGTTCAAAAGTCGCTTTCCGACGGCTATCTCGTCGGCTCGCGAGGCAGTGTCGGCTCATCGTTCGTTGCTACGATGGCAGGAATAACCGAGGTAAATCCGCTCCAGCCGCACTATGTTTGCCCAAAATGCAAATTCAGCGACTTCGATGTAGACAGAAAGATATATGCCTGCGGCATAGATATGCCCAAGCGTAAGTGCCCGAATTGCGGCGAAGAACTAAAAAGAGAGGGCTACGAAATACCGTTTGAAGTTTTCTTGGGCTTCAAGGGCGACAAAACTCCCGATATCGACCTTAACTTCTCGGGTGAATATCAGCCGGTGGCACATAAATATACCGAAACCATGTTCGGTGAAGGCTATGCATTCAGAGCAGGCACTATCTCGGGTATAAAGGATAAAACCGTTTTCGGATACGTAAAGTCCTATTGTGAGGATAACGGCATAAGTGCTTCAAGAGCTGAAATGAACAGGCTCGTTCAGGGCTGTACCGGCGTTAAACGCACGACTGGTCAGCATCCGGGCGGAATCGTTATTGTTCCGAAAGAGAACGATATAATGGAGTTTACTCCAATACAGTATCCTGCCGATAAGACGGACGCAAACACGATAACCACACATTTCGACTTTCATGCGCTTGATGACA